>JAQVPY010000222.1 GCA_028701815.1 Bacteroidales bacterium
GCTTCTTGAAACTTTGCAGGGATAGAAGAAGCACTCTTAGCATTTACTAGTGTAATTGTATACGCCCGAGAAAAAACAGCGATCTCATTTAGACGTCGAAAGTAATACCATTCTTCATATCCTTCAAGAATTAAGCAAACGGAAGTTACTTTTCTGCTTTCTACTAAGTAACCGGGGACGTTACTCATTACAATGTCCATCCTTATTGTTGATTAGCGCATCTATCAAATGCGGATCAGGAATGGCTCCAAAAACACCTTTTGAATATCTTTCATATAAATCCATATTTTGCCTTAAGCCAGAATTCTGGGCAGTAAATTCTTTCAAGGAATATAGATATACTCTTTCACTGTCTTTATGAGAAAACCAGATTTGCTCCTTCCTAAGCAATGTTTTAATATCTAGTAAACTTATATCGTGCGTTGAAAAAATCAACTGAGCCTTATCATTTAGAGAACTATTAAACAGAGATACAATTGCCCGGGAGAGTTTAAAATGTATCCCGCTATCAAACTCATCAACGAGGAGAGTGCCTCCATTTGATAAAACATCAACAACATATCCCGCCAGCGCAATAATTTTTTGGGTTCCCAACGAGTCATATATTAAGCTTGGAAGAGGAGTCCCACGATGCGTAGATACGAGTTTGAACAATTCTATTGTTTTCTCAAATTCAACACCAGAGTCTTTATCCTTATATCCTTCAACTGTTAGGGAGATATTATCAGGGAGCTCTTCTTGATAACTGAAATCCTCTATTTCTAAATCGGAATATTTTATTAAATCGACGATTTGCATGGCTTCACAACTATTTCGATCCTTTAAAATACTTATAGTTTTATATGGTGATAGGCGGCTTAAAGATATTACAACAATACTTTTGGCAAAATCCAACAATACAGATTTTGCTTCATTTAGCAAAGAAATATTGCTAGCTTCCAAAGTATTGATTAGAATGTTCGATTTCGATGAGAATTTAATCGCTTCACTAAGCTCAGTACTTGAACTAATCGCTGTCTTATCTTTTGTGTTTCGATAAAAATATGCTGTCTTTAATTCGTTTCCATATGTGTCAATTTCTAATTTAGCAAAATCTTCCTCAATGAACTGTTCAGCTACCTGATCGTAACTAAATCTGTAGTGATATCTAATATTATTCGAAAGAAAAACGGCTCCAAGTTTAACAATAGTACTATTCGTAAATAGATTGGGTTCAATGTTGTTTTTCTTGTTTTGAATTACAGCTCTATATGATCGAATAGCTTGAATAAAGCATGTTTTCCCAGTGTTATTAGCACCGTACAATGCAGCAGTTTTTACGACATTTCCTTGTGCCGAGCTTATGACGTTTGTTAGGAATTTCTTGGTTCTTAAATCAGCGGTCATGTCGAAAACAACTACTGAACTGAATGCTTTGTAATTTTCGATGGAAAATGAAACTAGCATGTATATCACCTCACATATAATAATACACCATTTAATTTTTTATGCAATATTTTTGCACAATAAATATTTTAGGCTCTACACTATACATTGGGGTAGAAAGAAAAAAAGAAGAAGCATAATCGCTTCAAATCTTGTAGATTAAGGTTGTTCACACCACTACAAGAAATGGAGAAGATTATGCTTCAAACACATCTTATCGCAGAATTGTTGGATATGGAAGCCTATGATTTTGAAGGAATCGAGCAGAGTGAAACGCAGATTGTATTGAAGGTAAGAATGAAACGGCGAACGCAGGAATGTCCTGCTTGCCGGACGCCTTGTGATCAGGTTCATGATTATCGAATGCAGCGAGTAAAAGACAGCCCGATTCAAGGGAAAGTCGTGATTTGGCAGTACCGAAAGCGTAGATATCGCTGTCCATGCTGTGGGAAACGGTTCTACGAAGGTAATTGCTTGCTGCCAAAGCGACATCGAATCACCAACCGACTGGCAGCGCTAGGGATCGATCAATTGAGAAAGAAGCAATCTCGGAAAGAGATTGCAAGTGCGCTCGGAGTTTCCGAATCTTCCGTTGGACGGTGGTTGAATTTACTGGAATTTGGGAAACCAGCGGCGTTGCCAAAGGTTCTCTCCATCGACGAATTTCGAGGGAATACGGAATATGGAAAGTTCCAATGCATCCTGACCGATCCCGTACACAAACGAATCGTTGATATCCTTCCAACGCGGTATCATTCGCAGATTTACGGCTACTTGCAGGATTTTTCGAACAGAAACCAGGTGCAGTATTTCGTGATGGACATGAATCGTGAGTACCTTGATATTGCGAAAAAACTCCTGCCAAACGCTAAAATTGTGATTGACCGGTTCCACGTGGTTCGGTACGCTACCCGGGCGCTGGAGAACGTAAGAAAGAGAGTACAAATGAAATTGTTGCCGGAGCAGCGTAAATACTTCAAGCGCAGCAGAAAACTCCTGCTCGCGCATATGCGAAATCTGTCTGCCGAGAATAAAGCTGCGGTGGAACGTATGCTTCTCATGTCGCGTGATTTGCGTGAGGCATATTTGCTGAAAGAAGTATTCTATGAGTTCATGGATTCGTCCAATTCCTTGCAAGCAAAAGAACGCCTTAGAATATTTCGTGCACATGCGTTCGTCACCGAGCTTCCCGAGTTTGACGCATGCCTCACAATGCTGAACAATTGGGAACCTTACATCCTAAACGCATTTGATTGCCCTTACTCAAATGGCTTCACCGAAGGCGTCAACAACAAGATCAAAGTGCTCAAG
>JAQVPY010000063.1 GCA_028701815.1 Bacteroidales bacterium
ATTTGGTAAACAATTTTCAGTTATTAAATAAATAAGTAAACAAAAATAAGTTTTAATCATTAATCGAATCAACTTTTATCAGGGATAAGAAAGACTTTTAGTCAACCAAAATCAGGAAATGACAGATATTTAAATAAATATTTTTTTGAAAAAAATATTTGCAGTATAAAAAAAAACCACTATCTTTGCACCGCAAAAAACGAGGGAGTTTAGCTCAGTTGGTTCAGAGCACCTGCCTTACAAGCAGGGGGTCACTGGTTCGACCCCAGTAACTCCCACAGGAAAGAGGATGATGTCATCCTCTTTTTTTTGTGTCCAGCCCTCTCACAGTCAATTACCTTCGCCTTTCCGAGCGCGTCAGCGCGAGGAACCCCACTGTCCACTACCCACTACACACTGTCCACTGACCACTGTCCACTGCCAACACGAAAAAAGTTAAATAAAAAAATCCCGTATCATTAACATTTTTTCACGATTTTAGTATCTTTGCGAGTTGTAATAAAAATAATTCAAAAACAGTATAATTGTGAATCAGATTCTAATTATTTCAGTAGTGGCTTTGACTTCGATAGGAGTTGTCGCTGCTATCATTTTGTATGTCGCTGCTAAGAAATTCCACGTCGAAGAAGATGAACGTATAGGCAAGGTAGTCGAACTCCTCCCCGGTGCAAACTGTGGCGGTTGTGGTTTCGCCGGATGTAAAAGTCTCGCCGAAGCTATCGTGAAAGCCGGCAACATGGAAGGTCTCCATTGTCCTGCAGGTGGAAACGAGACGATGGCTAAAATAGCCGACGTTCTTGGAATCGCAGCTGAAGAGGCCACCCCTCAGGTGGCAGTGGTCCGTTGCTCAGGCTCTATTAAAAACGCTCCCGCAAAGATCGAATATGATGGTATTACCTCTTGCGCCTTTGCAAACTCCTTGAGTTCAGGCGAAACAGGATGTCGGTATGGCTGTCTCGGACTCGGCGACTGTGTTAAAGGATGCTCTTTCGGAGCAATCTCTATCAGTGAAGAGACCGGTTTGCCTGTAGTCGATTACGACAAATGTGGCGGATGTGGCGGATGTGCAAGAAGATGTCCTCGCGGTATTATAGAGGTACGTAACAGAGGTCCGAAAGACCGTAGGGTTTTCGTCTCCTGTATCAACGCAGAAAAAGGCGCCGTGGCTAAGAAAAATTGTGCCGTCGCCTGTATCGGTTGCGGAAAATGCGTGAAAGTATGCCCGTTCGGCGCTATCACCCTCGACAAAAATCACGCCTATATCGATTTTACTAAATGTAAGATGTGTCTCAAATGCGTGGCAGAATGTCCTACCGGCGCTATACATGCCGTTAATTTTCCCGTGAAAAAGACAGAAGAAATATCTTAATCCTGAATTAATAATTTAAAAGCAATAACATTGAAAACATTTAAATTAGGCGGAGTTCATCCTAACGACAATAAGTTGTCGCGAGATGCCAAAATAGAAGTTTTTGCCGTTCCTCAGGTGGCTTATGTCTCTATGGCACAACACCTTGGCGCTCCGGCAAAACCCGTTGTCGCCCAAGGCGATAAGGTAAAAGTCGGCGACATGATAGCCGTAGGAGAAGCGTTCATCTCTGCAAATATTCATTCGCCCGTTTCCGGAACAGTGGATAAAATCGACGAATGGATTGACGCTTCGGGTTATAAAACACCCGCTATCATTATTAAAGTCGAGGGCGACGAATGGAACGAATCTATCGATAGAAGTCCCGACATCATTAAAGATATTCGACTTACCGACCCTAAGGATATTATAGCAAAGATTAAAGAAATGGGTGTTGTCGGCCTCGGCGGCGCAGCATTTCCGACACACGTGAAGTTTATGATTCCCGAAGGGAAAAAGGCAGATTATCTTATTATCAATGCTGTAGAATGTGAACCGTATCTCACTGCCGACCATAGAGTGCTCCTCGAACACGGAGAAAAACTCCTTATAGGGACGAGAATTTTACGTATTGCTCTCGGCGTTGATAAAGCATATATAGGTATCGAGAACAATAAACCCGACGCTATCGCTCATCTGACCGAACTGGCTGCAAAAGATTTTAAAGATATAGAAATCGTCCCCCTAAAGATGAAATACCCGCAGGGCGCTGAGAAACAACTTATCAAAGCTATCACGGGTAGGGAAGTGCCTTCGGGAAAACTTCCTATCGACGTGGGCTGCGTGGTAAATAACTCCGGATCTACATACTCTGTTTATGAGGCTGTCCAGAAAAATAAACCCCTTTTCGAAAGAGTCGTCACCGTAACCGGAAAAACAGTAAAGAAACCTTCCAACTTCCTCGTAAGAGTCGGAACACCGATAAAAGAACTGATAGCTGCCGTCGATGCCGACCTCGAACATACGGGTAAAATCGTCAGCGGCGGTCCAATGATGGGAAAAGCCCTCGTTAATACCGACGTTCCTGTCGTTAAAGGTACTTCCGGCGTTCTGCTGTTCCACGAAATGGAAAGCTGCCGTCCGGCTTCTCACAACTGCATCCGCTGTGGAAAATGCGTAGAAGCTTGTCCTATGGGACTCGAACCTTTCTTCCTATCGGCAGCAATCGACAAAGAGCTGTGGGATAGAGTGGAAGCACATCATATTATGGATTGTCTTGAATGTGGCTGCTGCCAATTCACATGTCCGTCAAACCGTCCTTTGGTTGACTACCTGCGAACGGGTAAAAAAGTTGTTGGTCAAATGATTAGAAACAGAGCAAAAAAATAGATTATGAGTTTATTAAAAGTATCAGGCTCTCCTCATATTCACGGGGACCAGTCCGTAAGTAAAATAATGAAATACGTCTGTCTGGCTCTCTTGCCGGCAGTCGCTGTAGCTGTCTATTGCTACGGCTTCGGTGCTATAAAGGTGCTGTCCATCTCTATAGCCTCCTGTTTGTTCTTTGAATGGGTTATCCAGAAATATTTTTTGAAAGGCGCATTTTCGCTTAACGATTATTCCGCTGTTGTAACAGGACTCCTGCTCGGTCTTAACCTCCCTGCATCTCTGCCCTGGTATATGATTGTCCTTGGTGCATTTTTCGCAATAACAATTGCTAAAATGGTCTTCGGCGGTCTCGGAAATAATATCTTTAACCCGGCACTCGTGGGACGTGTCTTCCTGCTTGTGTCTTTCCCCGTTCAGATGACGATGTGGACTAAACCTGTCGAATCTGCTCGTTTGTGGTTCTTTAACGGCTTCCACGGAATGGAAAAAGCTACCGTTGACGCAATCACAGGTCCTACACCGCTCGGATTACTTAAAGAAGGTGGCGTGGCCGCAGTTCAGGGAAGTAATTATATGGATTATTTCCTCGGCGTAATGGGAGGCTCTATCGGCGAAATATCCGCCCTCGCAATACTGCTCGGCGGACTATTCCTCATCTGGAGAAAAGTTATCTCATGGCATATCCCCGTGTCGTTTATCCTTACCGCCTTCGTGTTCTCCGGAATACTCTGGCTTATCGACCCGACACGCTTCGCAGACCCCGTATTTCATATCCTTACCGGCGGTCTGATGCTCGGCGCAGTGTTTATGGCTACGGATATGGTTACCTCCCCTATGACTAAAGGA
The DNA here is from genome assembly GCA_028701815.1 of Bacteroidales bacterium. GTDB lineage: Bacteria > Bacteroidota > Bacteroidia > Bacteroidales > BM520 > RGIG7150. The sequence continues at coordinate 3,584 of JAQVPY010000063.1, forward strand.
GGAATGCTTATCTTCGGCGCCGGATGCGGATTGCTGACTATCCTTATTCGTACCTTCGGCGCTTATCCCGAAGGCGTGTCTTTCGCTATCCTTATTATGAACGCTTTCGTGCCTTTGATTAACAGAGGCTTTAAACCCGTTCGCTTCGGAAAGGAGGTGCGTCGTGGCTAAATTGAAATCTACACTGCCTAATATGGTTATCGTCCTCGGTCTGATAACCGCCCTGACCTCATTGCTGCTCGCTTATGTGTTCACAGTGACTGAAGAGCCGATAAATATAGCTAAACAACAAAAACTTAATAACGCTATTGCAGAAGTCGTCCCCGGACTTACTTCTTTTAACGAATCGACAGTAGCTTGTACCGACGGCGACCTTACATTCTATGACGCTCTCGACGAAAATGGCAAGTCTATCGGTACCGCCGTTAAATCCTTCGATAACAACGGCTTTAACGGTACCGTAGTCATAATGGTCGGCTTCGATACAATCGGAAATGTTATAAAAACTATCCCGCTGGAACAAAAAGAAACCCCGGGACTCGGCGATAAGATGGACGTTAAAAAGTCCGACTTTACTCAACAATTCGACGGAGTTAATACAAGAAATTTCATCTTTAAAGTTAAAAAAGATAAAGGTGACGTTGATGCTATCACAGCAGCAACAATATCCTCAAGAGCTTACTGCAATGCACTGCAACGTGCTGTAGCTGCCTATCAAGCAGAGAAAGGAGAAACAGAATAATGAATCAATGGAAAAACTTTTCTAAAGGTCTTCTTAGAGAAAACCCGATACTCGTTTTAGTCCTCGGAACTTGCCCTACACTCGCAGTAACTACTTCCGCAATAAACGGACTCTGCATGGGACTCGCAACCACTTTCGTGCTCCTGATGTCGAATGTGTTTATCTCCTTGCTGAAAAACCTTATATCAGATAATATCCGTATCCCCGCATTTATCGTCATCATCGCTACCTTCGTAACAGTGGTGGACCTCGTAATGCAGGCTTATATCCCCACATTGCACGCTCAACTCGGGATCTTTATCCCCTTGATCGTTGTCAACTGTATAGTCCTCGGTAGAGCTGAAGCCTTTGCTTCTAAAAATGGAGTCCTCTCTTCCGCTCTCGATGGTCTCGGTATGGGACTCGGATTCGCTCTCGCACTCACAGTCCTCGGCTCTATCCGTGAAATTCTCGGCGCACTCTCCGTCTTCGGATGGAAATTCGCTCCCGGCGACGGTGCCCTGCTGTTCGTCCTCGCTCCCGGCGCTTTTATCTGCCTCGGCTTCCTTATGGCTTTAGTTAACAAGATCGTAAAAAAGAATTAAACTATGGAATATATTATCATAATAATAGGCGCTATACTCGTTAATAACGTAGTATTAACACAGTTTCTCGGAATCTGCCCCTTTATCGGCGTCTCGAAAAAAGTAGATACCGCTATGGGTATGGGTATGGCCGTGACTTTCGTCATGACTCTTGCTACCATGGTTACATGGCTCATTCAGACTTATATCTTAGATAAATACGGACTCGGATTTCTTCAGACATTGACATTTATCCTCGTTATCGCTGCCCTCGTGCAAATGGTCGAAATAGTCCTGAAAAAAGTCGCCCCGTCCCTCTATCAGGCCCTCGGAATCTTTTTACCACTTATTACTACCAACTGCGCAGTACTCGGTATCGCACTTCTGACAATCCAAAAAGGTTATAACCTCGGTGAAGGTGTCGTCTTCGCCGCTTCTACAGCTATAGGCTTCGCCCTCGCCCTTATTATCTTCGCAGGTATCAGAGAACAACTCGACAACGTGGATATCCCCAAGGGGATGAGAGGTACGCCTATCGCCCTGATTATTGCAGGACTGATGGCTATGGCTTTTATGGGATTTTCAGGACTTGTCTAAAAAAAGCCCAATAAATGAAGATTTCAGGATTTACTATGGTGAAAAACGCGGGTAAACTTTATTACCCTATAAGAGAGGTTATCCTCTCCGTTTTGCCTATAGTAGATGAATTTATAGTCGCCCTCGGCGATTGCGACAGCGACGACAATACACGCGCTATTATAGAAAGTATTAATAGCGATAAAATTAAAATTATCGATACCGTGTGGGATATTGAAAAATATCCCGACGGTATGGAAAATGCCCATCAGACGGATATAGCTAAAAGCTATTGTGCCGGCGACTGGCTGATACATCTCCAGGCAGATGAAGTGATACATGAGAAATATCATCAGACTATCCTCGAAAACTGCGAGAAATATCTCGACGATAAACGCGTAGAGGGATTCCTGTTTCATTATAAACACTTCTTCGGCGACTATTATCATTGTATAGATTTTCACGGATGGTACCCTTATGAGATTCGTATCATCAGAAATATGCCCGACATCCATTCTTTCCAGAGTGCACAGACGTTCAGACGTATTCCAGATTTCGATGGTCTGAGTTACAGAAAGAAAGAAGGAACATTTAAACTAAAAGTTAAACTGCTCGACGCATATATCTATCATTACGGTTGGGTTAGACCCCCTGAACTGATGCAGAAGAAATCAAAGGCCCTCGACACCATTCATAAGGGCGAAACTATTGCCGGCAAGATGTACGGTCTGCGTCCCGAATATTTCGACTGGGGCTGTCTTTATGATGTGCCTGAGTTCAGAGAGACCCATCCTGCTGTGATGCGCGATATGGTAAACAAGTTCTATTGGAAGGACTTCCTCCATTTTGAGAGAGGTTATGTCCCCAAAAATCGTCCTTTGATGAAACACGAAAGGAGGAAATACAGATTTCTTACCTTTATTGAAAAGCATCTGCTTGGCGGCCGTCAGCTGTTCGCTTATTCTAACTGGAAACTCTTAAAATAATATACTATGCTTGTTGCTCTCTTTATCCTCGGCTTCTTACTTGCAGCCGCCGCTACTGTGACGGTAGTCGTCATCATGAAAAACAAATCGTTGAAGACGGAGTCGCTTAACAAAGACGATGACATAACAGCTTTAAATGCCCTTATCGCAGAAAAGACCGCTGTCATCAACGGACACGAAGCACAGGTTAACGCCCTTAACGCCGAGATCTTGCGTCTAAAAGACGACGTAACAACAAAGGTCGGTGAGTATAAAGCTATCAATGAACGTTTTACTGCCGCCGTTGCTGAAAACAAGGGTATGGAAGAGAAGTTAAATTCTGCTCGTGAAAAACTTGACAACCAAAAGGCAGAATTAGAAGAGTTAAAGAAAAAGTTCACCATGGAATTTGAGATCCTCGCGAACAAGATCTTCGAGGAGAAGACAACGAAATTTACCGCGATGAACAAAGAAAACTTAGATGCCATTTTAAAGCCGTTAGGCGAGAACATTGATGCGTTTAAGAAGAAGGTAGAGGAGACTTACGACAAAGAGTCCAAACAGCGTTTTTCGCTCGAAGAGAGGGTGAAAGAACTTGTGGAACAGACGGATAAAGTCAGCTCCGAAGCCAATAACCTCGCGTCGGCTTTAAAAGGTCAGACTAAGAAGCAGGGCGACTGGGGAGAGGTCATTCTTGAAAACATCCTTGAGAAGTCGGGACTAGTCAAAGGGCGCGAATACTTTTCGCAGGAGAACATCAAGGCGGAAGACGGCAGCAACTTGCGTCCCGACGTGATGATACATCTTCCAGGCAACAAAGTGATAATTGTAGATTCCAAGATGTCGTTGGTGGCGTACGACAGATATTGCAATGCGGAGACGCCGGAACAGCAAGCGGCGGCGTTAAAAGAGCATTTATCGTCCGTCACCAAGCACATCGACGAATTGGCGGCGAAGTCATACGACAACCTTCCGGCGGCATTAGATTTTGTTATGATGTTCATCCCGATAGAGCCGGCGTATCTTATCGCTATCCAAGCCGATTCGGAGCTATGGGACAAAGCCTACAAAAAGAGGATATTGCTCATCAGTCCCACCAATCTCATCGCATGTCTAAAGCTCATCTCCGACTTATGGCGTCGTGATGCGCAGGACAAAAATGCGATGGAGATAGTCAAGCGAGGCGAGATGATGTACGAAAAATTCGTTACTTTCACAGATACCTTAAAGCGACTCGGTCAGAAATTAGACGATGCCCAGACGAATTATTCTGCCGCTATAAAGCAGCTCAGCGAAGGCAGCGGCAATCTCGTAGGACAGGCTACCAAACTGAAGTCCCTCGGTCTCAAATCCGGCAAGATGCTGATGATCGATGGGGAGGAGGGGTAGAAGATTTTTTTACTGAAAATTTGTTGTTATAGCTTGTAAAACGCTGCATGATTTTATATCTTTGCAGGATAAGAAAAGCGGAAGAATTAAAATGTGCAAGGGAGAGCCGTTAAACGACGTAATTAAGCAATAATTAATAAGTGATGATAATCATTAACAATGAATAATCAGGGATTTGTTTATATATTAACCAATCCAAGTTTTAGAGAAGACTGGGTAAAAATTGGGAAAAGTACACGACCTGTTGATGTGCGTTCCAAAGAATTGGACAACACGGCAGTTCCTTTGCCTTTTGAAATTTATGCTACATTAAAGACTTCAAAATATGAGCAAGTTGAAAAGTTAGTTCACAAAACCATTGACCATTTGACAGATTTACGCATTCGCCAAAATAGAGAGTTTTTTAATGTTCAGCCGCATGTGGCTTTAGATATTCTGAAAGACATAGCAACTACCATTGACGATGCTGTCATTGACGAAGTTTATCTAAAGAAACACATAATACAACAAGATTCTGACGAGGAAGGTCAGGACGAAGGTATTAAATCTCGCAAGAAAATTCGTCCACGATTTAAGTTTAGTATGGTTAATATTCCAGTTGGAGCAACTTTAATATTTACGCCTTCAAATCTTGAAGTTCGTGTTGTCGGAGATGATACCATTGAATATCAGGATCGCATTTATAAGTTATCGCCTTTTACAGGAACGTTTATGCCGGAAAGCAAAAGAAATACGTCTGGTGCGTACCAAGGTGCAAAATATTTCACCTATCAAGGGAAAGTATTAGATGATATGAGAACTGAAATAGAATTTGAATAAAAACAAAAGATGTTGGTAGAACACGCAATAGAACAAACCGACTGTTTTATCTCAAAGATGACAAAGAAACAGCGTAAAGAATACGGGCAATTCTTTACTGGCAAAGAAACGGCTGCGTATATGGCTTCGCTTTTTGATTTTTCTGACGTAAAAAAAGAAATACGCGTTCTTGATGCCGGTGCAGGTTCCGGAATATTGTCGGTTTCTTTATTGGAACACTTGTTTCAGCAAAAAACAGAAATAAAAGTCCATCTTACATGCTATGAAACCGACATAAATGTTTTGCCTTTGTTGAACTCAAATTTGGAATTGGCAAAGCAGAAATATTCAACAAAATTTGATTTCTCAGTAATAACAGATAATTACTTATTATCACAACAAGATTCTTTTGAAAACAATCTTTTTTCCGATAAGGATTTTCCCCATTATGATTTGATTATAGGGAATCCTCCATATAAGAAAATTGGCAAAGATGCTCCAGAGGCAAAAGCTATGCAATCTGTTTGTTATGGCGCTCCTAACCTATATTTTCTGTTTGCCGCGATGGGAATTTCAAATTTGAATGAAAATGGGCAGATGGTTTATATCATTCCTCGTTCATGGACTTCGGGAGCATATTTCAAAAATTTTCGTAACTATCTTGTTGACAATGTAGCAATTAAACACATTCACTTGTTTGAGAGTCGAGACACAGTTTTTGACAAGGAAAATGTCTTGCAAGAAACAATGATTATCAAAGTCGAGAAACAAAAAGAGCAGCAAGATAAAATATTGATTACAACTTCACAAAATTGCAAAGATTTTGACAAGGAGCATCCATTATATTTGCCATATAACCTTGTAGTTTCCAAAATAGATAAATTCATTTATTTACCAACGAATGAGAAAGAAATTCAATCACTTCACAAAATTGTTGCATTTAAAGACACATTGATTTCTAACGGCTTAAAGATGAAAACAGGTCTAGTGGTAAACTTTAGAGCTACCGATTTGTTGGAAAATGATAATACGGAAAATTCTGTTCCACTTTTTTATAGCACTCACATAGAAGACGGTATGGTAAAATTTCCCATCGGTAAAAAAATGAATATATCAGAGATACAAAAAAGAGTTTGCTTCAGCCGAACAAAAACTATCTGTTTATCAAACGTTTTACATCAAAAGAAGAAAAAAGGCGTTTGCAATGTGGAATATATCTTCATCGTAACCTACCTGATTATTCATACATTAGCACCGATAACAAAATTAATTTTATTGATGGTTTGACGGAATTATCGGAGTGCATAATATTTGGTTTGTATGTCTTGTTTAATTCCTCAATTTACGATTGTTATTATAGAATTTTAAATGGTTCAACTCAAGTCAATTCCAACGAAATTAACAAGATGCCTATTCCATCTATGTCAATTATTGAGCAAATGGGAAAACGCTTGATAAAAAGTAAAAGCATATCTGAACAACAATGTGATTTGATTTTAAATGAATACATATATGAATAAAATAGAGAATATCAGGTTAATATTAAAAAATATTGGACTGCCGAAACAGCAATAGAGTGATTTATGCTGCCTTGTTATTTTATCAATGGCAGGAATAAAACCCAATGGAATTTGGAAAAACGCCACAAATGAATGGATTAGAATTCATGATATTATCGTTTTTACCAACAATGAATATTCTAAAAATTATGCTGAAAATAGCCGAGAAACGTTTAGAAAACAAGCATTACATCATTTTCGTACAGCTGCAATTGTAGAAGACAACAACAAAGCTACTAACAGTCCCGATTATCGTTACCGATTAACATCTGAGTTTTTGAATGTGATTAGACAAAAAGGCACTAAAAGTATCATTAATTCGTTTTTAAACAAGCATCAAACACTTATTGAAAAATATTCTTCCAAGAAAAAGATGACAAAAATATCTGTAGTTGTCAACAAATCTGAAATTTCTTTTTCTGTCGGCAAACACAATCAATTGCAAAAATTAATAATTGAGGAATTTGCAACTCGTTTTGCACCTAATTCAGAATGCTTGTATGTTGGAGATACAATAAAAAAAGATTTGATAATGAAAGATGACACACTGAAGAAATTGGGATTTATAATATCATTGCATGATAAAATGCCTGATGTTGTTTTGTATTGTAAGGACCGCAACTGGATTTATTTCATCGAATCTGTATAATACTAACGCTTTTTAAACCGGTAAATGCCATTTCTTAGTTAATATTTATTTCTCGTTTCTATTATAGTATCGAACTTTTTACTCGGCATAAAATTCAAAAGCACTCCATAGCTTTTGGATTTTTATGCCGTAAAGGTACTCATTATTTTGTTATGCAACTTTATCTTTTCTCGTTTTATAAACTTTTATAGGA
>JAQVPY010000223.1 GCA_028701815.1 Bacteroidales bacterium
ATCTCCAATATGTTCTACAACAGCTTTAGCTAATGGATGATCTGATTCATTTTCAACGCTTGCAAGGTAGCTTAAGACCTCATCAACGTTGTCTGTGTAGAGCTCTTTGTCCGCTACTTTAGGATTTCCTTGCGTTAATGTACCTGTTTTGTCAAATACAACCGTATCAACCTTACTGAAGTCGTTAATGACTTCACTGCCTTTCAGAAGAACACCGTGCCGTGCTCCATTGCCAATGCCCGCCACGTTTGAAACAGGTACGCCGATAATCAGCGCACCGGGGCATCCTAAAACTAATATTGTAATAGACAGTTCAATATCTCGCGAAAATAACCATACGATAACGGCGAGCGCTAATACTGCCGGAGTGTAGTATTTTGAAAATCTGTCAATGAAACGTTCGGCTTCAGATTTTGAATCCTGCGCTTCTTCGACCAACTCAATTATTCTGCCGAAAGTGGTATCTTCACCTACACGATCGGCAACAATTTGAAGCGTTCCATTTTCCAAAATCGTTCCGGCAAATACGCCCGAATCTTTCTTTTTGCCGACCGGAACAGATTCTCCGGTAATACTTGCTTCATTAATATGACCTTCTCCTGTTATTACCGTACCATCAACAGGAATTTTTGCGCCGGTTTTAACCAGTAAAATATCGCCTACGTTGACTTCATCTACCGCGACCTCTTCAAACTCACCATTTCCCATTTGTTTTAAAGCACTTTCCGGTGCCATTTCCGTTAGCTCTTTAATAGCCGAACGCGTTTTATTCAATGTCCGTTGTTCCAGAAAAGATCCGAATAAGAATAAAAAGGTAACAATCGCGGATTCTTCAAGGTTCTTAATGAAAAATGCTCCAACAACCGCGATGGTGACTAACACATCGATACTGACAACTTTAACCTTTAAAGCTTGATATGCTTGGATTGCAATAGGCGCAACACCTAAAACTGAGGCAACAGCGAAGGACAAAACGGCTACAGTTTCATTTTTGAAACCCAGTTCGCTAGTAAATCCAACGATAATTAAAATGGCACCAATCAAAGCTATAAGGTTTTTCTTGCTTAGTATAAATCTTTGCATATTCTCACCTTCTTCTCTGTTTTATGTGTATTGATTATTAGGTATGATATTCCTTATCTATTTCAGCCAGCATATTGTAAACAGCTTCATAACTTTCACAGACATCTCCGGGGACTGTATAATTATCTGTGATTTCACGCAGTTTGGCAAACTCCTCGTCTATTTCAGGTTTTTTAGATCCCGCTTCTTTTGTTTTTTCAATGATTGTATCAAACAATTTGCGGACCTCATAAAATTCCGGGTGATTACCTCCATGAACTTTTGCTACAATCGGCACATACTGTTTCAATCTCTGAAAATACTTTTTCTTTGCCTCGTTAAATGTTAAGTCGTTTGTCATTTTTTCTTCCTCCTATTTTTGTAATTTTATTGTTCCAGAAGATCAATTGTTTGAGCAAGTCATATGTTATAGATTTTTTATTCAACATCAAAAGACTCTGCCCAGATATCGATCATGGCGTGCAATTTTCCATGGATGCCTTGCCCGATGACATTTTCCTCATGCTGCTCAAATTGTTCGAATAGACGATTTTGCTCTTGCTCATTTATAACTCTATCTGCTATCATGAAAAGTACATTGTTTTCCTTCTCAATATGCTGGCGCAACAGGTCACTGTATAGTATGGCGGCGTTATTGAACCCCTCAATATTGTTTTCATCAAAACTGCGGCTCATTTGTGCGATGTATTCTCTGCCTTGATCGTGTTCATGCAGCATTACGCCAACCGGGCCGCCCTCGTTTGGGATTCCCTTGTTAATAAGTTCTTTGAATAGATAATTCTCCTCCTTGCCATGGTGACATTTGTCGGCAAAAATCTTGAGGAAATAAACCACCTCACCGTAATAGCGGAGCAAGGTTTCAGAATTGCTGTTATCGGATTGCATCATTTTGCCAAGTATTCGCAAAACATAAAGGATGGCATCGTGTTCCTTACGAAGATCTTGTATTGCTTTTCCCATTTTAAATCCTCCTTTTATCTAATTTTCTTATACATTTTTTAAAAGGACTATTAGCCAATCGTTTATTATATTATATCACAAGCGTTATCATTTATATGTTGTAATTACAACACAATATACTTTTCCAGTAAAAATTATCGTCAAATTGATATCGTAGTTGATTACGATGTGCGCAAACTGTACGTTGATACCCTCTCCACCGGCGTCTATAGAAAACAGTATGTTTTCTCATATCGGAATTACCGGAGTGTGACATTGCGTCCCTCTATGGACATTTTACCATTGATGAGCACAGTTGAAAAACCTCGTGCCTCTGCCATCGCCTGTATGAAATTTGCGTCTGTAAATTGCTGCTGCATTTGCTTTGCCACAAAAGTGGACACCCCTCTGATAAATCGTTAACGCGGGTAAATGAAAAAACGCTACATCCGAGAAATTAATAATAAATTTCTAAAATGCAGAGAACCGAATATTTGTAACAAAGTCTGATAAATCAAGTGTTTACAGGCTTTCCGGGCATAAAATAAGAACGCTAATGTTGACACTTACTGTATCAATATTAGCGTCCTTATATGGTGCGGGTAACAGGGGTCGAACCTGCATGGTTTCCCACCGGAACCTAAATCCGGCGCGTCTGCCAATTCCGCCATACCCGCTTATTATTTTTTGTGGTTTTTTTATTC
>JAQVPY010000064.1 GCA_028701815.1 Bacteroidales bacterium
TTATCAATCATAAAGAAATTTAACTATAAGCAGTATGCGAAAACCAACATATTATTCTTTACTGCTACTTTTTCAATATGATGAAATTTGTGTCAGGGGCCAACGGCGCCGTGTCAAAACAGGATATGAAAATAGCCTTTGGCTTGTCGTCGGGCTTCGCAATGCCCCCGAAAGGACGCTGCTTGATAAATGCCCATAACCCGTATTGAAGTAAAAGACTTTTTATCTCTTCTTCGGATGTTACCCCGTTGATAGAAATATCAACAGACTTATTCCGCCCGTCGGATTCAAGTACGATATGCTCGATTTTACGCTTTTCACCGCGAATGACACAGGAAACACTACCGCTAACAGGCGAAACTATTTTTATCCTCTCGTCGTCTTTAGACGAAAATAGTGGAGTACCTATGCTAACCGTGTCCTGCTCTTTTATCAGCATCTGCGGCGTTATCCATTTGAAATCGCTCGGAGCTATGCCGTAATGCTTAGAATGAAACGGGTCAAGCACCTTTTTTGCCTCTCCAACTATGCGTATGTCCAGACCTTTTTTAATTTTATGAACTTTTGTTTGTTGCATCTATTCAAAAATTGACAATATATATATGTTCTTTGCGAAGTTAGACTATTTTTTTATTCGTTATATATGTTACATGCCTTTGTTATGAAACTGTTTTCAACATTTTTTAATATCTTTGCAACTCTTTTAATGACAAATGAAACCCTTGATTACCTTATGAGAAAAGTCGCTTTTATATCCTTTTTCCTGCTTTTGATGCCTTCTTTTATTAGTTCTGCCTCACTGTTATCTCAAACCTGTTGTGGCATTATTCCGGAACCCCGCTTCGTAGATTACGTAAAAAGTCAGCCTTTTGAATTAAAGCCTTCAACGAAAATTTTTGTCTCAGCCGACGCCTCCGACAGAATGCTGTCTGCCGTGAAAAATCTGACCGCGCTTGTTGAGGAGGAATGTGGCGTGAAACTTTATATGACCAATAAACCGGAGAAGAGAAATGCTATTAGCCTCCTTATTGACAACTCCCTGTCTTTTGATGAAAATGAAGATCAGGGCTATATCTTGGAAGTTGATTTTGACGGGATAGTCATAAAGGGCAAAACCGAAACGGGACTCTTTTATGGTATCCAGAGTCTCAAACAGATGGTGAGAAAAAACGACGGCTCCAATTCCTTCCCGGCGCTGACAGTGACGGATTATCCTGCACTGGCTTATCGCGGCTGGATGGATGATATCAGTCGCGGACCAATCTCAACGATGGACTATCTGAAACGCGTTATAGCCGTCCTTTCCGAATATAAGTTGAATTTTTTTAATCTTTATACCGAGCAGGTGTTTAAACTCAATTCTCATCCCGGTATTGCTCCCGTTGATGGTATCAGTAGAGAAGAGATTAAAGAACTCGAGGAATATGCCGCCGAATATTTTGTCACCCTCATCGGAAATCAGCAGTGCTTCGCTCATGCAGAGAAAACGCTGTCGATTCCAGCTTATTCATATTTGATGGATACAAAATATAATTTTAATCCCGCCATCGATGAAACCTACGAGTTTCTTGAAGACGTGTTTTCGGAAGTGGCACCCGCTTATTCTTCGCCGCTGTTTAATATCAACTGCGACGAGACGAGCGACCTCGGTAAGGGAAAAGCTAAGGAGTATGTTGATTCCGTTGGCGTAGAGGCCGCTTATTACGGACATATCAATAAAGTAAATTCCATTCTCAAAAGATACGATAAGCGCCTTATGATGTGGGGAGATATAGCTGCAAAATACCCGGAGATAATTCCGAATTTGCCGAGCGACCTTATCGTCATCGCCTGGAGCTATGTGCCGTCGGAGAATTTTGTCGGCATGATAGAGCCATTTCAAAAGAAGGGAATGGACTTTATGATAGCGCCGGGAGTGAGCTGCTGGGGTAGGACATTTCCCGATATCTCATCTTATATGGTGAATATCGCCAATTTCGTACGCGACGGCAATAAACTCGGTGCCATGGGAATGATGAATACGGCATGGGATGATGACGGCGAAAATTTCTTTAATAATAACTGGCATGGGATGATATGGGGCGCCGAGATGTCGTGGAATCCCATTCTGCGTAATGGCAAGGATTCTGAAACGGAACGCAAAGAGAGAGAAGAGGTCTTTAATGATAATTTTAATGTTCAGTTTTTCGGAGTAAACCGCAGTGAATTTGATGTCGTGTCGGCATTATACGATTTAGACGGAATCGATACTTTTGCTATGCGCGGCTTGACTTCCGACGGACAACTCTGGAAATCGCTGACGGATTTTTATCCTGCCGACGTCGACGCGACGGCGTGTGCTAATAACGCAACGGCTATTGAGGATATGATGAGAATATATGATGAGCTCCTTTGCCCAGAAGATGTTTTAGTTACCAATGGCGATGTTTTGAGTAATGCCCGATTTGCCTTAAAAAGGTCGCTGACGACAGCTCGCGTTAATGCGTTGCGCCAGCAACTGTACAAGACATATATCGACACTGACGAAACAAATGTAAGGCTTTCAAAAGCCATGATTGATGAGATGCTGGTGACTTGCAGAGAAATGCGTGAAGAATATGCCCGACTCTGGATGTCGGAAAACAGAGGCTTTGCCCTCGACAGGGTGCTCGCAAATTTTGATGCCATGTCACAGAGTCTGTTAGATGTGGATAAACGCGTCTTTATCTCTACCGACGTTATTGAAAGCGGAAAACAACTTGTTTATTTGAGGACTCTTTTTAATGATAAGGAAATCTTATTCTCGTTGGATGGCAGTAATCCTCATTCGGTTTATTCTACTCCTTTTGTTATCGGTAACTCCCTTGAAGTAAAAGCTTGTACTTCAGAAGCATCGCTGAAGTGTGGCGTGGAAACAAAATTTATCTTATCTCACAAAGGGATTGCCTCCATCTCTCGCTTAAATAGTCGCTATAGCACCTATAATCCCTCATATTCGGCGGGAGGCGATAACGGGCTTGCCGATGGTATTCTGTCTACAGACAATTACGCCGACGGGAAGTGGCAGGGGTATCAGGGACAGAATGTGGATATTGATTACGATTTCGGAAAGAAGGAGAATATACACGAGGTCGTCGTTAACTTTTACAACTCCACTTACGACTGGATAATGGCTCCGGAAACGGTTAGATTGTATTCCTCCGAAGATGGCATAAAATATGAGGCGGCGGCAAGTAAGACCATGGAGATTAACCGACATGGCGGCGACAGAATTGTAACCTTCCGTTTAGAAGACCTTGATATTGATACAAGATATATGAAGTTCGTCGCCGAATACCCCGGCGATTTGCCTCAATGGCATCAGGCTCCGGGCGAAAAATCTTATATTTTCGTCGACGAGATAGTTATCAGATAACGGGGGATAAAGTTAATATACATTAACTATATTATAGATAAATTTCCTCTGGTCGTATTCTTCCTTATTCATCAGTTTATATAATTCAAACATGATAGGAAACTCTATTTCCGGGTGCGCAACAAGTTTTTCTTCTTTTAATTTGTCGTAGAAGATATTTAGCGAGCGTTTCCCTTCAAGGGTTATCTTATCGGAAGTGATGTTTTTAATGAAGCCTTTTCCGATGAACAGCCCCATGGTCCTATTGCGACTGAGGTCGTTAAGAGATGTCAGGTTAAAATCGCCGTAGCCGCAGTATTTGAAAATCGTTTCGCTGTTTCCGCCGAAGGTGAGCAGAGTCTTCCTCAACTCGTTAAAGACTTTTGTGGAGACGAGAAAGCGGGTGTTAGCGGAAGCGAAATGTGCGTCTACGATGCCGATGATAATGGCATAAATATTCTTCAGGATGCTCAGTAATTCCACCCCGAGAATGTCGTCGGAGTAGTCGAGGTGTATGTTCGTTCCCTTCGCATATTGTTTCATGATATCAAAACATTCGGGGTTTTTCGAGGCGAATGTATAGCCGGTAGGCATGTTGTTCAGAACTTCGATAGCAAAGGAGGCTCCTTTCATTGTACCCGTAGGATTGGAGAAGTTCTCTTCGAGATATTGCGAAATGATAACGTTGTTTTCGCCGAATCCCTTTGCTAAATTGATTATCAATGCGTCGGCGGGTATAAATGGGCGCAGCGTGTTAAGATATGAGATTAAGACCGAAGAGGGGACGGCTAAGAAAACAGCATCGGCTTTTTCAAGAATCCTGTTGTTGGTAGTAGCCTTCAACTGCTTTAAAAGCTGTATGTTCGGAAAATAGACCGAGTTTATCCTGTTTCTATTGATGCTTTCAACCACTTCCTGCTCTACGGAAAGCAGTCTGACAACGATGTCAGGGTTTTTGCAAAGCGAGTTTGCTAAAGCCGTGCCAAAGGCACCGGCACCTGCCACTATTAGTAATGGCTTTCTTGATATTAACATTTAAATAAGCAATAATTTATTATTAGGCTTTTGTATCCGCAAAAGTAACAATTATTTTATTATTTTTGCATGATTATAAAAAGTAAAATGGAAGAAAACTACTTCGACGATATAAGGCCTTTTTATGACGATGAGATTCCCTCTGCTATGCATACGCTTGCAGAAATCCCCGGCATATATACCCTGTATCGCTATTTTTATCCGGAAATCTCTGATGAGACCGTCAGAGAGACCGTTTTGAGCATTACAACGGTCGATGATATGCAGCATAAGATTATGTATCCTTTGTTGCAGGCCTTAATGCAGACAACTTCTTTAGGTGTAACCGAGAGCGGTCTCGAAATATTGGAGGAAGACAAATATTATACTATTGTGGGTAATCATAGAGACATTGTCCTCGATTCGGCTCTTTTACAGATGGTGTTTCTTTCAAAAGGGGTTAAGACATCCGGAATTACTTTCGGTGATAATCTTCTTGTTTCCGACCTGATAAGAATAATCGCTAAGACTAATAAGTTGTTTATCACATATCGAACTACAGGTATGCGTGAATTTTTGGAACACGCGAAACGGTTGTCGACATATATCCGTTACCAGATAAATGTTTTGCATCAGTCCGTCTGGATAGCTCAGCATAATGGGAGAGCGAAAGACGGCAATGACAAAACCGATCAGGGGATTCTTAAAATGTTAAATATGAGCGGTTCCGGAGATTTTGTCAAAGATTTTGAAGAGTTGAACATATTGCCGCTCGCCATATCATACGAATATGAGCCCTGTGGCTTTTTAAAAGCGCTCGAAATATACAAAACCCGGCGTGGTCCTTATGTTAAAAAAGAAGATGAGGACTTCAACAGCATAATAACCGGTCTTACGCAGCCTAAAGGTCATATCCATCTGTCTTTTTGCGCTCCCATTAGCAAGGGAGAACTCGAAAAGGCCGCTCAGGAGGAAAACAACGATAGATATAGAGAGCTGGCTAATATCCTCGACAACAGAATTTATCGCAGCTATAAATTGTGGAAGACGAATTATGTCGCGTATGATTTGTTGAATAAAACGGATAATTTCAGCGACATATATTCTCAAGAAGACAGAAGAGCCTTCGAAACATATATGAATAATGAGATGAGTGTTGTTACAGGAGACCCTGATATAGACATAGAAGAGCTAAAAGAAATTTTCCTCGGTATTTATGCGAATCCCGTTAAAAATAATATGAATACAATTTTAATAGATACAATATGAAACGCGCCATCGAATACATAAAAGAGAGAATAAATATTCAACCAAAGACTGCAATTATTCTTGGCAGTGGTCTGGGTACTCTCGCCGATGAGATAGAAAACGCCCTGATAATACCTTATACATCTATCCCGGGATTTCCTGTATCCACGGCCCCCGGGCATAAAGGAAACCTTATTTTCGGCATGATAGAGGGAGTGCCCGTTGTAGCCATGCAGGGCAGATTTCATTATTATGAGGGCTATACTATGGAGCAGGTTACTTTCCCTGTCAGAATTTTTTCTCTTCTCGGCGTGGAACGTGTGTTTGTCACAAATGCCGCCGGCGGCGTAAATAAGTCTTATCATGTGGGAGATATCATGCTCATCAAAGATCATATCAATATGCTTCCCAATCCGCTGATAGGGAAGAATAAGGACGAGTTTGGCGTACGTTTTCCCGACATGACGCATCCTTATGATAAAAAAATGCGCGAGTCGGCGAAGTCCGCTGCTGAAAAACTCGGTGTTTCCTTGCGTGAAGGAGTATATATCGGTGTGACGGGACCTTCTTATGAGACTGCTTCGGAAGTCAACTTCTTTAGAATGGCTGGAGCTGACGCGGTAGGTATGTCTACTGTGCCTGAAGTAATAGTGGCACGCCATTGCGGCATGCGAGTTTTCGGCATGTCAATTATTACAAACGAAGCAACCTCGGAAGATTCGATGACGGTCAACGATGAACAAGATGTTCTCGTACAGGCCGACAAGGCCACACGCATCATGTCGTCAATAGTAAAAATGATGATTGGCGAGGAATAAGCTTATTCGTCTCCGCCTTTCCATGTGCCACGACGAATGGCATCTCTCTTTCTCTCAATAGGGTCAAGGATTATCTTTCTTATCCTCAAAGATTTTGGCGTGATTTCGAGATATTCGTCGTCGTTGATATATTCCATATATTCTTCAAGAGACATTTTGATGGCCGGAGTTATCTGAACTTTGTCGTCGGAGCCGGATGCACGCATGTTAGTGAGCTTTTTCGTTGTACAGACATTGCATACTATGTCGTTGGCATGAATGTGTTCTCCTATTACTTCACCTTCATATACTTCGTCGTTGGGCTCAATGAAAAACCTTCCCCTGTCTTGAAGCTTGTTTATTGAATATGGAATGGCAACACCGGTCTCTTTTGCAATAAGAGCCCCGCTTTTTCTCGTCTCCATGTCACCCTTCCATGGCTTGAAACAGTCGAATCTGTGCGACATGACGGCTTCACCTTCGGATACTGTCAGAACGTTGTTTCTTAAACCGATGAGCCCTCGCGAAGGAATGCTGAAGATAAGTTGAATTCTATCGCCCTTGGTTTCAATGGAGGCTATTTCTCCCTTGCGCATGGTAACCTGTTCTATAACCTTCCCTGCAAAGTCTTCGGGAACGATGACATCGAGCTCTTCTACCGGCTCGCATTTTACTCCGTCAACCTCTTTTATGACGACCTTTGGCTGACCTACCTGCATCTCGTAATTTTCACGCCTCATGGTCTCTATAAGAATAGAAAGGTGGAGAATGCCACGTCCAAAAACCAGATAGGAGTCGGGAGAGTCTGTGTCTACGACTCTGAGAGCCAGATTTTTCTCGGTCTCTTTATAAAGCCTGTCACGCAAATTCCTTGAAGTTACATATTTTCCCTCGCGTCCGAAAAACGGAGAAGTGTTTATGGTGAATAACATGCTCATAGTGGGCTCGTCGACTTTTATCGGCTTCAACGGCTCCGGATTCTCGAAGTCGGCAACGGTGTCGCCTATCTCAAAATCTTCCATGCCGAGAATGGCGCAAATTTCGCCTGCCTCTACCGGTGTCTTGATCTTTTCCTTGGCTAATCCTTCAAAGGTGTATAATTCCTTAACCCTTGACTTTTGAATCGTGCCGTCACGCTTTACAAGAGAGACATCCTGTCCCATACAGATAGTCCCGCGATGTACACGCCCTACTGCGATACGTCCGATATATGAAGAATAATCCAAAGATGAAATCATCAACTGTAAAGTGCCCTCTTCCGGAACACGCGGGTGAATACACTCTATTATCTTGTCCATAAGATATGAGATGTCACTCGTCGGATTCTTGTAATCAGGCCCCATCCAACCCTGCTTTGCTGAACCGAAAACAGTGGCGAAATCCAACTGCTCGTCAGAAGCACCCAAGTTTACCATCAGATCGAAAACAGCTTCCTGCGTTAAGGAAGGATCACAATTGGGCTTGTCGACTTTGTTGACAACTACTATAGGCTGAAGATTTAATTCTATGGCCTTCTGTAATACGAAACGTGTCTGAGGCATCGGACCTTCAAAAGCATCTACTACTAATAATACACCGTCAGCCATGTTTAAAATACGCTCTACTTCTCCTCCGAAATCACTGTGACCAGGAGTATCAATGATGTTGATCTTATACCCGTTGTATCTGACGGAAACATTCTTCGACAAAATTGTTATTCCTCGCTCTCGCTCTAAATCGTTGTTGTCGAGAATGAGTGTCCCCATTGCTTGATTGTTACGAAAGAGCTTTGCTTGGTACAACATTCTGTCAACTAATGTTGTTTTACCGTGATCTACGTGGGCTATAATTGCCACATTGATAATGTTTTGCATTTTATTTCTGCTTTAAAAAATCGGAGTGCAAATTTATATCATTTTTTTGATAAATTGTAGTTGTGAAAAAAATATTGATAATTTTTTTTACGTCAAAGGCGGATTATCGAAGTACCACGAAGTACATGTCGTTGATATTTAGATGCTTGCTTATGATTTCAAGAGTTTCTTTATATGTGAAGTCGTTTAAAATATGCCTTTCTATCTCAACAAAATTATCAGGCAAGCCTAATGTGACGATATCCGACAGCATGTTTATCTTTGCCTCAAGGGTCTCATAGCGACCGGCATCTTTTCTTCGTAACGCCGTCTTGGTTACTGCAAGGTCTTCTTCCGAAAAAGTTATAGCATAGCTTCCTATCGTCTCCTTAAAAAGGCGTAAGGCGTCTTCTACCACGGATGCCTGGACACTCGCGGCTGCAGAGAAGATGCCGAAATTACGGTTGCCTCCGAAAAAAGAGTAGGCACCGTAAGTATATCCGTGCTCGAGACGCAGCACGCGAAACAAGTCGCTGCCCGAACTCTCTCCGAGCTTGTAATTTACAATATTTGCCTTGTAAAAGTCCGGATGTGTCCTGTAGAGCGCCTGTCTGCCTACATATATGATGGCTTGCTTTGCATTAGGAAAATCGATGTATGTGATGTCTTTTGAAGGCGGAATAAACGACGTGTCATATACGGGCTCTATAGGCGTAAATGGTGCCCAGCCTTTCGATGATGTTTGAAGCGATTGAAGGACTTCTTCCGGAGCTATGGCGCCGGTAACAACGAAATCGCTGACGGAGGGGGAGTAATTGGCATGATAATAACTCTTTACGTCATCCAAGGTGATGCCTTCTACCGACGACAGCGTGCCCTCGTTAGGCAGGGCTATAGGGTTGTCGTTTCCAAAAATCACCTGATAAAATCTGTCGTTGGCAATTTTTTGCGGAGAGGTCATTGACTGTTGTAAATTCATCACCGTCTCACATTTGATGCGTTGGAACTCCTCTTCGTCCCATCGAGGTTGTGTAATCATCTCAAAGATTAAATATGCTATGGCAGAGAAGTTCTTTGCAAGACATATCCCGGAAATAGTCGACCATTCTTTGCGCGCGTTCGAAATGATCTCCGCCCCCAGGCTTTTTATGGCATCTTCCAATTCTTCCGGAGTCCTTCTTATAGTACCTTCTTTTAATAGACGCGCCGTTATAGCAGCCGTTCCCGCTTTATCCTTAGGGTCTGCCATGGCTCCGCCTTTTATAACCAGCGAGAAATAGATCAAGGGGAGAGTATAATCCTGTATGCCTTTAATGTTAATTCCGTTCTCGGTCTTTCTCGACCAGATGTCGGGTGCCTTTGCCTCGTGTAAAATTGACAGGGGCGGTTCGATGCCTCTGTCGAAAAGAGAAGGCGAAAATGCGTACTCGTCGTCAATGATGGCTCCTGCCTCTGATTCTGCCGACTGTGCCTCCGATTTTTCTTCTTTGATTACCGCCTTTGTAGCCCCCGCCACTGTAAGCTCCTGTCTGCCTTCGGGAACAAAACTTGTGGTAATATGACACCTTCCCTTAATATACTGCCTGTATACCCTTATGACATCATCTATCGTAACCGATCGCATCATCTCCAACTCTTTAAAGACCATCTCTGGCGTGCCGCCGAAAATATTGGCTTCAGCCAAATTAAGCGCAATGCTCATGTTTGAAGTCAACCCGTTGAGATATTGCGTCTCGGCAATATTCTTTATCCTCTCTATACCCTCCGTGTCAATTGCGGCCTCGTCGAAATTGTTTATGGCATCCATTATTGATACATATACCTCTTGCAAATTGGTCCCCGGAAATGTCCTCGTCTTAATATAAAGTTCTCCCGCAAGTTCGCGGTTATTATTCGTCATCACAATATCCGGCGCATACTCGTTTTCGACTACAGCCTTATAGAGCGGTGTCTTCTTCCCGTCGCACAGCAGATCGCACAAGACATTAAGACAATAAGCGTCTTTCTCATATATCTTGCATCCTGTAAAAGCGATGTTCAACTCAGGCATGCTTATGAGCTTGTCCTCATAATAAAGATGCCTTGTCTCTTTTATTGATGAAGTAGGGAGCACTCTGCTCTTTTCGAATGAAGACTTGCGACTAATCTCGCCAAAGTATTTGTCTATCAGACCTATAGTATTCTCCCTGTCGAAATCGCCACTGATTACGAGAGTAGCGTTATCGGGAGCGTAATATTTCAGATAAAAGTCTTTTACATCGTCAACGGAAGAACTTTTAAGATCATCGGGGTCGCCGATAACGACCCTGCTATACGGGTGATCTTCCGGATACATATATTTAGATAATACGGTGTTCGTGTACCCGTATGGCTTGTTGTCGATAACCTGACGCTTTTCATTAATTACAACGTCGATTTCTCGTTTCAGCCCTTTCAGAGATATCGTGTTGATAAAGAATCCCATACGGTCGGATTCCATCCATAGTATTTTTTCGAGGGAGTCGTTAGGAACACTTTCGTAATAAACGGTGCCGTCTTCCCATGTGCCGCCGTTAAAATTTCCTCCGAGATCGTTTATCTTGTTAAAGAATTCATTACGTTTCAAATGTTCCGATCTTTGAAATAACATGTGCTCGAAAAAGTGCGCGAACCCTGTTTTGCCTTTTATTTCCCGGTTGGACCCGACATGATATAGG
>JAQVPY010000065.1 GCA_028701815.1 Bacteroidales bacterium
TGTGGGTTCACTCATCTTTGAAAGCCTTTATGCTAAACCGTAAAACAATTTTAGTAAATTCTCAAACGAGATATCCATCAGGAACACTGCTAACGCAATGATAAGGGAAGCAATGGATACTACTACTGCACTGTTTTGCAGCTCTTGCCAAGTCGGCCATGATGTCTTGTGTATCAATTCATCATAACTCTCAGCTATATATCGAACCACTCTGTTTTTCTTTGCCATTTTTTTCTGTTTTTTTTATCTGCACGGGTGGTAAGACTCGAACTCACAACCTATGGTTTTGGAGACCACCACTCTACCAATTGAGCTACACCCGTATTCATATTGTAGATGAAAGATATTCCGGACTGGCCGGAATATCTTGTTTTCCCCCACAATACTTATAAATATTTTAATCCAATATTTCAGTAACCTGTCCTGCACCAACTGTTCTGCCACCTTCACGAATAGCAAAACGTAAGTTGAGATTCATCGCGATTTCACTGATTAATTCAACATCAATAGTGAGGTGGTCGCCCGGCATTACCATTTCAATTCCTTCAGGAAGAGTAATCTCTCCGGTAACGTCAGTGGTTCTGAAATAGAACTGAGGACGATAATGATTGTGGAACGGTGTGTGACGTCCGCCTTCTTCTTTCTTAAGGATGTAAACCTGCCCTTTGAAATGTTTGTGCGGATGTACTGAGTTCGGAGCAGCGATAACCATACCTCTGCGGATCTCGTCCTTGTCTATACCTCTTAATAATAAACCTGCATTGTCACCTGCTTCTCCACGATCCAAAATCTTACGGAACATTTCAACACCGGTAACTACTGATTTTAATTTCTCTGCACCAAGACCAATGATGTCAACAGGATCTCCGGTTTTGATAACCCCGGATTCGATTCTTCCAGTTGCAACTGTACCACGTCCTGTGATTGAAAATACGTCTTCAATAGGCATGAGGAAAGGCTTGTCAACATCTCTCTCCGGCAATGGAATCCATTCGTCGCAAGCGTCAATTAACTCGTTAATCTTTTCAACCCATTTAGGCTCTTTATTTAATCCGCCTAATGCAGATCCTCTGATTACAGGTGTGTTGTCACCATCATATTCGTAGAATGAAAGAAGATCTCTGATCTCCATCTCAACTAAGTCTAATAACTCTTCATCATCAACTAAGTCAACCTTGTTCATGAATACAACGATCTTTGGCACACCTACCTGACGTGCTAATAAGATGTGCTCACGTGTCTGTGGCATAGGACCATCAGTCGCAGCAACAACTAAGATTGCTCCATCCATCTGTGCAGCTCCGGTAACCATGTTCTTAACATAGTCGGCGTGACCCGGACAGTCAACGTGTGCATAGTGCCTGTTCTTGGATTGATATTCAACGTGCGCAGTATTAATGGTAATACCTCTCTCTTTTTCTTCCGGAGCGTTGTCAATCGAATCAAATGATTTGAATTCAGCTAACCCTTCATCTTGTAATGTTAAGGTGATAGCTGCTGTTAATGTGGTTTTGCCATGGTCAACGTGACCGATCGTACCAATGTTTACGTGCGGTTTAGTACGTACAAATGCTTCTTTTGCCATCTTTTTTCAATATTTAAGTTTTGTGGATATTAAAATTATCTATTATTAATTGCTTTATTAACCGTTGAGCCGTTGATGAGAGTTGAACTCATGACCTCTTCCTTACCAAGGAAGCGCTCTACCACTGAGCTACAACGGCGCTTGACCTCGAGCGAGAAACGGGACTCGAACCCGCCACCTACAGCTTGGAAGGCTGTCGCTCTACCGGATGAGCTACTCCCGCCTAAAAAAAAAGTAATAACTCATTATTACTCGTGGGAAGAGGTGGATTCGAACCACCGTAGGCTTAGCCAACAGATTTACAGTCTGCCCCATTTGACCGCTCTGGTATCTTCCCTTTGCTCATAAAGCGAGCCGATAGACGGACTTGAACCGCCGACCGGCTGATTACAAATCAGCTGCTCTACCAACTGAGCTATATCGGCATCATTTCAATTACTGCTTTACTCCTCTCGTAAAAACAGTCCCTTTTGATAACCTTCAAAAGAGACTGCAAAAATAAACTATTTTTTTATACTGAGCAAAACTTTTTCGCTTTTTTTTAATTTATTTTCCTGATACCTTCCCCTTCCTCTTAATTACTTGTTTCTTAATTGCTTCCGCACAACTGTCAATCCCCTCCTCAAATGAATCACACTGCTTCTTTACAAAAATGTCATCACCCGGGATTAGTAATTTGACCTCACTTATCTTGTTTGTCGCCTTCTCTTTCGCGTCTAACCGTAAGGTGACGTCTATCCTTTCTACTCGATCATATAACGCCGTTAACTTTGATAATTTCTTATCAATGAATTCTTCCAACTTTGCATCGGACTTGAACCCTACCGAATTGATGTTAATTGTAATCATAATTCTAAATTTTATGTTATTAAAAATTTTTATTATGCACGCGGATGCGTGCCTTTATATACTTCTTTCATTCTCTCTATCGTGTTGTGCGTGTAAATCTGCGTGGCAGCCAAATTAGAATGACCTAACAACTCCTTTACAGAATTTATATCCGCACCACCATTTAATAATAACGTCGCAAATGTGTGTCTTAATATGTGAGGACTCTTTTTTGTTTTGCTGGTGACAAGATTTAACTCATTTTTAACAATTCTGTATATTAACTTCGAATATGGAGCACCACCCTTGTTGCTTACTATGAATGGATCACTCCCGTCTCCCTTGTACCCGCCTATATGCACCCTCTTATATATAAGGTATCCCTCTATTACTTCCTTTACATGCTCCGGTATCGGTATTATCCTCTCTTTGCTACGCTTCCCCATTACCTTGATTTGCCCTAATGCAATATCTATGTCCCCGTCTTTCATCGTTACTAACTCCGAACACCTGATCCCACTCCCTGCCAAAATTAATATTACCGCCTTGTTCCGAAACCCCTCTAAATCTTCCTCGTGCTCAACACCTATGATTAACTTCTCTAATTCCTTCTCCGTGATAAACTCAGGTATGCTCTTCCCCCTCTTTAAACTTACTATGTCTGCCGCAGGATTCTTATCTATATACCCGCGCTTGCAACAAAATCTGTAAAACGACCTTAAACACGACAATTTTCTGTTGATCGACGACTTGCTCATGTTCCCATTAGCTAAATCTACTACCCAGGAACGTATCATGTCAAATGTTACTCCCTCCGCATCCTCTACCTCATAATATTCTCCTATATATCGCACAAAGTCATCCATGTCCCCTTTATACGCCGTTATCGTGTGTGGAGACATCCTGCGCTCGTATTGTAAATATTCTGTGAAAAATTTTATTGAGTTGTTTAATAAGAGTTTGCCCATAAAAAATTCCGATAAACTTTCCGCTATAAAGATAGCAAAAAATTTATCGGAATCCAAATTTTTGTTCGCTTTTTTTAAGCGTTTTCTTGCATTGTCCTTAAGTGCTGTACATAAGCAGCTTTAATTCTCTGCTCACGCTTAACTACAGACGGCTTGGTGAATTTTTGACGTGCCCTTAACTCCTTAACAACACCAGTTTTTTCAAACTTTCTCTTCAATCTTTTTAAGGCTTTGTCAATGTTTTCACCTTCTTTTATTGGAACAAAAATCATAAAAATACCTCTTTCTTTTTTTAAATTAGTAAATTGGCTGCAAAGATATCACTTTTTTTTTATTGTAACTTGTTTTTTAAGAAATTTGTTACTTTTGTGTATAAATGATATGTGGTATTTCCGCCGTAAATGCCGTGATTCCTGTTAGTGTACAACATGTAATCGAATTGCTTGTTCGCCTGTACGAGTTGCTCCGCAAACTCTACTGAATTTTGAACATGAACGTTGTCATCAGCAGTGCCATGTATCAGCAGTAAATTCCCCTTCATGTTCTTTGCCTTGGTGATAGGGGAGTTGTCATCGTATCCGCCCGGATTCTCCTGCGGAGTTCTCATATATCTTTCAGTATATATGTTGTCGTAATACCTCCAATTTGTTACCGGTGCTATCGCAACCCCGGCATCAAATATGCCGTCTCCCTTCTCTAAACATAAAGCAACCATAAATCCACCATAACTCCATCCCCATATCGAAATGTTCTCCGGATCAACGTATGATAACGTCGTAAGATATCTCGCCGCTTCAATCTGATCGTCAGATTCATATTTGCCCAATTGCAGATAGGTGCACTTTTTAAAGACTTCTCCTCTCCCTCCCGTGCCTCGCGGATCAACACATACAATTAAAAATCCTTCCTGACTTAAATAATTGTACCAGTTAAACGACCAGCTGTCAATTACCGATTGTGACCCGGGTCCGCTATATTGTGTCATTACTACCGGATATTGCTTGTATTCATCAAAACCTACCGGCTTTATCATGTATCCGTTTAATATGTCGCCGTTTGTTGTGGTAAAAGTGAAAAACTCTTTCGGATTGTGAGCATATTCGTTTACTTGTTCCAGATATTCCCTGTTCTCCTCCAATACACGTATTAACTTCCCGGATGCTTCATGTAGACTTACATAGTTTGGTGTTACTGAGTTGGAGAAATAATTAATATAATATTGGAATCCACTCGAAAATACCGCTGAATTGCTGCCTTTCCCCGTCGATAATTTCGTCCTTTTCTTACCGTCTATCCTTATCGAATATAAATCAGTTCTTATTGGAGTCTCTTCCGTGGAAATGTAATAAACAGTATTTTTCTTCGTGTCATAACCGAGATACTCACTTACATCCCAGTCTCCCGCTGTTATCTGCTGACTGACATTGGTGTCAATATAATGACGGTATATGTGTCTGAAACCACTGCGCTCACTCATGACTATTATGGTGTTCGCATCTATATAGGTGATGTTGTCATAAATAGCTTCATCAATGTAATATCTGTTTGTGTCGGTATATACTACTTCCGATTTGCCACTGTTGGCGTTTGTGAAGAGAATCTCAAACTTGTTTTGCAACCTGTTGACTCTGAATATTGATAAGGTGTTATCGCGTTTCGTCCATCGTATTCTCGGAATATATTGGTCGGTCTCGTTTCCTACATCAGCTGTGACTGTCTTGCCTGTCGCGATGTCGTAAATGTGAACGCTTACTATTGAATTGTCTTCTCCTGCTTTGGGATACTTAAAAGTCTGATTCGACGGATAAAGCGCATTTTCTTCATGCGCAGGTGCAGCACCTTTAAAAACTGTCATCCCAAACATCTTTACATCGCTCTCATCAAATTTCATATATGCAATCTTTGTCCCGTCAGGCGACCATTCGAAACCTTTGCTGAAACCGAATTCTTCTTCATAAACCCAGTCGGGCGCTCCATTTATGATATTGTTGAACTCCCCGTCTGTTGTTACCGCAGTCTCTTTATTCGTCAGGAGATCTTTAATATACAAGTTGTTCTTGTATACAAACGCAACCTTATTTCCGGTAGGAGAGATAGTCCCTAATTGCTGCCCGTCTAACCCCGATAACTTCATAAACGACCTCGTGATGATGTCATAAATATAATAATCTGCTGTGAACGAATGTCGATAAATCGGCTGAATGTTCGTAAATACGAGTATCTTCTTTTCATCATCGCTGAACTGATACCCTGAAATGTTCCTTATATCGCTTGTGATATCCTTTATATTAAATAAGGTATCGACCGCTTCCCCTGTCTTATATTCGTATCTGACAATTCTCTCACCCCTGTCTAAAGTAGTATAGTGAATCCCGTCATTCATGGAACGTATGCCGTATATGGATTTTTGTCTAAAGGTGTAATTGACA
Source organism: Bacteroidales bacterium (assembly GCA_028701815.1). Classification (GTDB taxonomy): domain Bacteria; phylum Bacteroidota; class Bacteroidia; order Bacteroidales; family BM520; genus RGIG7150. The sequence goes on from JAQVPY010000065.1 coordinate 5,811, forward strand.
AAGAAGTCTTCTAATGTTAGTTTTTTGTCCTGTGAAAATAATGATACAGGCAGTAAAATAATTAAAAACAGAATGAGTTTTTTTGCTTTCATATTTGTCGTTTTGATATAAAAAAAGCCGCAACAGTTCGTGCTGCGGCTTTAATATTATTGTTTAAAACTATCTTTGTTTTTTGATGAAGTCGATTGTTATGTCAACTCTACGGTTTTTGGTACGTCCGTCAACAGTTGAATTTGTTGCAATAGGATCGTGAGAACCTCTACCTTCGGTTGAGATAATATCTTTGTTAACGCCACCATCAGCCAGATATTTTTTAACACTTTCAGCTCTGTTAACTGACAACGGGTCGTTGATTCTATCATTACCTGTGTTATCGCAGTGACCAATGATCTCAATCTTCGTAGCCTTGTTGTTCTTTGTTAAGTAGATGATCTTGTCAAGAATTTCTTCTGCAGGAGTCTTGATGTTGAACTTGTTGATGTCGAAATTAACAGTTGCATAGTCGATAGAGTAGACAATAGCTTCTTCCGGACATCCGTTGTTGGCTATTGTTCCCGGTAATAACGGACAGTCGTCTAAGTCATCTGGAATACCGTCACCGTCTGTATCAATGATAAACATGCTTTCAGGACAGCCTTTACGTTCAACTGTTCCCGGCTCATCAGGACATAGGTCTTTGTGGTCTGGAATACCATCGCCATCTCTGTCCGGGCAACCATTGTATTCAGGTAAACCTGGGTCATCAGGACATTCATCCTGACTGTCAATGATACCATCGCCGTCTCTGTCAGGACAACCCTTGAATTCGACAAGACCCGGTTCGTATGGGCATTCGTCTTCTGAGTCAACAATACCGTCGCCATCTGTATCAGGACATCCCTGTGTAGCCCAAGTACCTTTATCTTCAGGACATTGGTCTTTCTTGTCGGAAACTTTATCGTTGTCCTTGTCCTTAGGTGCATTGTACATGATTGGAACCTTTACTGCTGCACATAAGTCAATGCCTTCCCAATATTTGGTCGCGATGTTGCTGAAGAGAGTGTTCGATCCAATCCATACCGGACCTAAACGTAATCCGAGACCAACTTGCATCTGGTCGGAATTGATAAGTTGATATGTCAAAGGAATTGAAACTCCAAACCATCTTCTTTCATATCTCGGTGTCAAATTGAATGCGGTGTTGGTGTGAACCTTAACTACATTGTATTCTCCGGATTCTAATTCGGTAACTGCATTGTTGGTAAATCCTGAGAACGGGATATAACCACCTAAGTTAACGTAGAAGTTCTTGCCTAAGTTGAAATCAATGCTGAGATTGATAGTCGGAGAAATGACAACTTTATAAATAGTGTCACTTACAGCTGTTGTAGAAGCATCCGCACTGCTGCCAAATGTCTCTTCTGTGGCTGTATTCAAATTTTCAGTGCTTTCAAGCGCGTTTCTGAAATATGATGTTGCAAATGTTGCCTTGTTCGCTGAAACCATGCTGTATGCCAAATTCGCATCTCTTACATATTTGATGCCACCCGTCAAAGGTATGTCTGTAACAGCAACACTGAGTTTCAATCTGTATTTGTTTAAGTCGTTTCTTACGAGCCCGGTTTCACCGTCCATCTCATAAAGATAATCTTCATAATCTGGTCTCCATTCATAAACAAATCCGAGATCTAATCCGAAACTTAAATTTTTCCAGTATTGTGAATCAAACGGGTGTCTTAAGAAGTTGTTGGTAACAGCATTCATGTAATCACATCCTAATGTGCCCCAATTTGAGTACCTGATATCAGAACTTCCGCCGTATTCGCCGGTTTCTTTGTTCTCGTTGATCTCCTGTATGTTGTCGTTAAGCCCGTCTGAAACCCCGTAAATAATGTCACCGTTAACGGTTACATTGTCCTCGGTGTCAAATTGCAAACTGACATTGTCTGAAGCTACATAAGCTGATGATAAGCCCTGCATCATTTTAACGCTGATACCGCCTTTAATGAAATGCTCGCCACCATCATAAATCTGTGATGCAAATGTTAAGCCTAATTCATTCCATGTAGCAGTCGAAAATCTGAATGCTCCATTATTGATTAAACCTAAATCTGCTAAAGGATTTGTATAGAAGAATGTTTCCATTAAACCCCATGAAGCATTGTCAACATTTGTTATACTCCTGATCCTTTCAGTAACGCCAATCGACATCCTCGGATTAATGGCAACCATGAAGTTTAACAACTGAATCTCGGTTTCTGAAATGCCGTCATACATGCGATCGCTTTCTAACGGACGAAGAACATAGGAATTGTCACCTTCGCTGCCGTAAGGCTGTAACCACGGTTTTTCAAACCATAATTCTCTCCAGGCATTTCTCTTGTTCGCATTGAAATTCATCTGATTGAACATGAATTTTCTTTGAGCACTGAAGTAATTGTTGGTGAAAGCACTTGACCCTCCTAAAAGAGTAATGTCAACAATGTAACGCGAATTGGCTATAGATGCAGGGTTGTTGTAAACTCCCGAAATGCCGGCGTAATTGTCTCCAAAATAAGGTGAAAAGTTTTGAGCTTTAACCTCCGGCGTGAAAATCAGCATTATTAAACTGAGAACCAGCGCACTTTTTGTAAATCGTACAATTTGTTTCATAATCTATTTATTTGTTTTACATATTGTTTGCCAAACTTATATATGTATAGCCCCTCCACAGTGAGGAGAATATACAATAACTCTGCAAAGTTAATTAATAAATGTAATTAACACAATTTTTTTTTAAAAAAAATAAATAATTTTAAAAAAATATTAAAATCATCCTAATAATCAACAGTTTGCCCACACTTTTTCCGATTTTGACCCCCTATATTATTAGCAGACTCCCGCTGTCAATCAAATTTCCTTCGTGCAATTCTTTAATATTATATCCATGTTCATCTAAGTATCCGGTGATTTGTTCGCCGTTTTTATGCTTTGTTAATTTGCCGGTGATATAAACGGTGCCTTTATCTGCCCCCATACATCCTCCGATGAACCCATTCTTATATCCCCTCAATGAAATTCCGTCACTGGAAACGAGAAGATGGTCGATCCCTTCCGCTTTAAATACCTTCGCAATGCCTGCATCTGAAGTTATGAATGCATCTCCTCTCAACGGTAGTGTGGAACATCGCGTGAATGCCTGCGGTACGTTTATGAATCTTCGACTCCCGACTTCTTCCAAAATACGTTTATCTGTATGCTTTATGTTATGAATAACAAATGAACCGGATATTACTACATTATAAGATGGAATGGTTTCCATCGTTGTGCCGATATTCGTGTCCCCAAAAGAAACGGGTAGAATCCCTTGTAGTTCTTCTATTATTTTACGTGGCGTATTAGGCGCACATACTGCCTTCCCGTTGACTTGGCAGATGAAAATGTCGGGGTGCCCCGAAAGCGCTTCTACCGTTATTCCACTGCTCCCGAATGCAATGCCTCTGAATATACCCTCTATTTGTGTGATTATTTCACATGGCAATGTGCTGTTGTATATTATAGCCGATTTCATCTAATTGTTATCCCTCGACCGGATATGCTTGAATCAGCTTTAAATGAAACTTTGTTATACGACCTCTTTAGAAATTCTCTATTCGATGAGCCATAACCTATGGCATAGTTGATCTCAGACGGAGCGACTGAGATATTGATCTCCCTGCTGTCCGTTTTGTCGCAGTCAGCAAGCTTGCTGATGATGATATCACGCCATATTTCGCTATATACCAGCTCTTTGAATGAAACATGAAAAGGCCCCGCGACAAGGTTCTCCCCATTTATTAACCCTTCCGAAGGATGGAGTCCTGTGCGGAGAATTTCTATTCCGTGTTTTTCAAAAAGAAGTAGTAAATCTTTGCATTGTGAAACGGCTTCTGCTAAACTTAGCGGAGTGTATTTTCCCTGATGAAAGAGTTTTTCGAGGACGGTGTCTTTTATTACTAACGTGGGATATATCCTCGTGTATTTTGCACCTGCTCTTATGATTTTATTCGCAGTCTCCATCGATTTTTTCGGAGTGTCTTCAGGTAGTCCTATCATCATCTGCAACCCTAATGAAAAACCGTAACTGCGAATCATCTCTGCTGCCCTCTCGATGTCGTAGGCCGTATGTCCTCTTCCCGTGGCCTTTAAAACCGCCTCGTCAAGAGATTGCGCCCCGAGTTCTATTATTTTAACCCCGTGTCCCTTTAAATTTTCCAAAATATCTTCGGTAATATAGTCCGGTCGTGTTGAGAGTTGAATGCTCGAAATCTCACCGCTATCTATATAAGGCGTGGCAATATCAAGGTATTTATTTTGTTCTTCTATTGACATGCCTGTGAAACTGCCTCCGAAAAAAGCGATCCTTTTTATCCCGTATGAGGGTATCGTTTTTAAATATTTCTCAATGATCGTTTTCGTCTGAATCGCGTCCGGAACAGTAGGGGTGTCAGCTATTTTGTACTGATTGCAGTAGGTACATCTGAACGGACAAGCCTTTTCAGGAATAAAGATAGGTATGGTATAATATTGTTTCAAATTAAAAATTTTCGGCAAATATAGCATATTTCAAAAAAATATGTACCTTTGCAATCCAAGAGATACTAGCTCAGCTGGTTTAGAGCGCTTGCTTGACAGGCAAGAGGTCACTGGTTCGAATCCAGTGTATCTCACTCCATTTTTTTCTTACTATTATTGATTTTCAAGTCGATATATACCGGCAGATGATCGCTGTATCCTCCAAGATACTTCGCACCCACATGAGTCCGAAATAATTTTTGACCGCCATATTTTTTATCTTCTGTCAGCAAAAAGTCGAAGGCTCCTATATGGGCTCCTCCACAAACATTAAGACTTGCATCGCCTTTCAATAAACTTTCGGATACGATAATATGGTCGAAAATATCCCAAAATGCTCCGTGCTTCAATGTGCCAATTCCTTTTTTTCCGTTCATAAGATTGATCATCCTTTTGTCGTAACACAGTGTCTCTTTTATGCTTTTGTCTTCCGGGCCGTCGTTTAAATCGCCCATAATTATTATGGCTGCTTCAGGCTTCGCGCGCAGGATCGAGTCTGCTGCCGCTCTTACGGTTTGTGCCGTATATTCCCTTTTAATAATTGTCTCCGCAAGCCCCCCATATCTCGAGGGG
>JAQVPY010000224.1 GCA_028701815.1 Bacteroidales bacterium
AAAAACTCGGCATCATTTAAAAGGTTCAGGTCATAACCCTTTTCCTTAAGATGTTCCGCCATATAATTCTTCAGCACGGGGAGGTTATTTTTTACGGCGCAGTCAAGTAACAAATCAGATACGTATGGTTTTTCTAAGATTAGCATGATTATTTATATTTTAATTTTAGGATTATTCTGACGATTTAAACAAAATCTGACTGCAAAGATACTAAAATACGTGCAAATTCATGTGCTTTTCTTATTCAGAACTTAAAAATATACAAAAATAATGTACTTTTGTATTTAAATCGGATTTATGAAAAAGATTTTCTTAGCACTACTGACTTTTGCCATTGGGCTCACTGCTCTTTCCGCACAGACGAAATATCTCGTCAACACATTCACACCTATCGATTCCTATTGTTATACAGCCTATAAATACGCAGGCTCTTCTTCCAAACAGATTTATATGAGCGGGGGGCTTAAATGGTATGGGGGCTTTACAATTAGTCATACTGTAGGACCTTATAGACCGGGGTATGTTACATTTAAACTTGGCGGTAAATATGACAAGTTGATGTTTGTTCTCGGTCACGAGCAATACGGTTCGGGGTCTTCGACGGAGGCGAATGTCGTTACCGTCAATATTGACGGACGCAAGGTAATTGACAAGGTGATATATCCATACAGTATTCCTGAACGCATTACCATTGATGTAAAAGGTGTAGATGAAATAACTTTCAAACTTGTTACCGGTGAGGGATATATCGCAGTAGGAGAAGCCACGTTATGGACTGCGGGGCAGGTTCCTTCAGAGACGGGAAATCTTATCACTAAACAAGCAACAGCCATTGAGTTGGTAAAGGTGCTTAAGCCATATTATCAGCATGTTTTCCAATGTATATCGCCTACTGACACAAAAACATCTGTTAAGATTAACGGGCAGGAATATTCATACGGTCTGTTTGCCAACATGCATGAGCCGCTTGTCGGTGAAGACCCTGGGTGGACTTACTTTAATCTGAGAAAGCAATACTCGAAGCTCAGTTTTATCATCGGTCCCTGCGACAATACTTCAGGCAGTGCGGGGAAAATATGGTTTACAGTAAAATCTGACGGCAAAATCATTTATGAATTGGAAACAAGTCATGAAGATATCGCGCAAGAGGTAACTTTAGATATAACCGGTTGTGAGAGGCTTTCGTTTCATTCCGAATTGGAATCAACTTCAACAAGTATTGCTCTTGTCGATATCATGGTTTATCCAAAAGGGGAGCAGGTACAGGATGATGGAGGCTTTGATGCTACGATTGATCCCCGGCTGAAAAATCTACCTGATGTTTGCAAACTCATTTCTAATATACCTCCTTATGCTGCCGGTGCTCAGACGAAGAAGCAGATTTATGACGGATCTTCCGACCACATCACTTTTTCCATGGGCGGGGTGAGATTCAGTGAAGGCATTATTCTTTTTGAGAAGGAATGGCTCTTGAATGACAACACATCGGCATATGCGGTCTTTGATCTCGGGAAGGAATTTGATTACGTGAGCTTTACTGCAGGATACCTTGGTAAGAGCGGTGCCATGAATAATGATGTCTTGCGGGTTTATGCCGATGATGTTATAGTACTCGAAACCCCGTTGATGGCTACATATCCGAATCAGGAATATGTCGTACCTGTTAAACGCTGTCGCAAATTGCGTTTTGAAAACAAAGGCTCTTCGACACTTGATGTTGCCGCCTATGGAGTAGCCGACATAGTCGTCTATCGTGGTAATGCCGTTGAAAATGATCTATTTGTTCATACCAAGCCTGAATGTCCCTATACCGTTGACCTCATAGACCTTGGTGCTCCGTATATACATTATGTCAGTCCGATGAAAGATGCGGAAGACAAGATATTCTATGATGGAACAACTCAGAGAAAATATTTCGATTTAAACGGAAAACATATCAATAAGGGTTTTATGCTACAGACCAGTGTGCATTTTTCACTTGATCACGGTGTTCTTTCCGGTACTGACGGCGCGGCGGCAGCCACTGTCGGTGGTGCGGCAGTAGGTTCTGCTTTTGTTGCAGGCGGAGCGGCAGTCGGCGGTGCTGTAGTCGGCAGTACTCTTATAGGCGCAGCAGCATTCCTGATGCTCGCAGCTGGGGGAGAGGCAGTCGAAAACTCCTGCGCTGCCTTTAACACTTATGGAGAATATAACAGTGTAACTTTCACAGTCGCCTGCTATAATCCATACAACCGCCCCGATGATTATAAAGAAACTCTGCTTATCGGAGCCGACCAAATTGTAATGGCAGAGGTAACGGTATATGAGACAATGGAGCCTCAGACGATTACAGTGCCTCTAAACGGATGCGAGCAGTTGATGTTTTGGCTTGCCAACACGGGCGACTGGTCGGGACAGTATATCTTCTACGACATAAAGCTGTCGAAAGAATATCTCGAAAAGGATATTCCAAAAGCCGCGCGGCTCTCACAAGCCATCGTAACACAGCCGATTACAAGTCACAAAGCCGTTGAAAGTGTTTGGGAGAGACCAAAATCATCCAACCAAAATAATATAGACAAATTTATCTCCGGTATCTCTACTGCCTATAACGAAGTTGAAGACCTCATCGACAAAACGGACCCTCAGTATAAAATATACACATACTATCTTGAGACCAATGCCGGACAAGTCTGCAAAGCCGTCTCTTTAAAACAAGTAAAGACCGCC
>JAQVPY010000225.1 GCA_028701815.1 Bacteroidales bacterium
CCATTTTACCCAACGGCAACATCCACTATAATGACATCCCTCAGCAAACCCACTGGTCTCTGCTCGATTTTAACATCAACATCCCCGGCATATACCTTGGCGGACGAAATACAGACGTAGGTATCGGCTTTAAACTTCCCGAAGGCGGAAATTTTAATACCGACATAAAATATAACATAGCGACAAATATGTTCAACGCCACTCTTTGCCTCGATTCCATCAACCTGAATAACGCCCTGCCTTTTGTAAAAGATTTTATCGACATAAATACAGCCGACGGTTTCCTAAGTGCCGACCTCAAGGCCGTCGGAAACCTCAACAGCCCGCTTAATACCAACGTCTCCGGAAATATTACTATTGAAAATGTTTCTGTTTCCAAAAATAAAAAATCCGATTTGGCCGGTATCGACAGTCTGCGAATAGATATCGCATATACCGACTTTTAGCAAAATATGTACGGGATAGATAACTTCTACCTCAATAATTTGTTTTTCAACTATATCGTTTATGACTCCCTGTCGAATAACATATCAGAAGCCATGGTTTCTAAAGATAATGAAGAGAAACTTACTGATGAAGCCGACACCGTTGCCGCTATTCCGCTTTCATTGTCAATTAAAAAGCTCCTCGTTGAAAATTCTGCCATCACCTATAACGATGAATCCCTCAAAGATCCCTTCTCTTTTTGCATTTCCGATCTGAAGATTGCTGCCGACAACTTTAACTCCGAAACAACCGGCGCCCTTACATTAGACGCACTCGCCGGCAATGGAGGCAACCTCCACGCTAAATGGGACGGCTCCCTTAACGACAATAGTAATCAATATTTGATGGTCTCACTAAAAAATATTGCCCTGAAAGATCTGTCTCCTTATTCATGCAGCCTATTCGGCTACCCCATCAGCTCCGGCACCCTGTCGTTTATTGACGAAAGTACCATACGAGACAATATCATTGAAAGCACCAATAATCTCGATATCTTTAATTTAAGAGTCGATGAAGCACGAAAAGATATTAAACCTCAAATCAAAAACATCCCCTTTAAAACAGCCCTTTATCTTGTAAGAGATGTAAATAACCATATTAAACTTGACGTCCCTGTTAAAGGTGACTTGTCTTCGCCAAAATTCTCATATAAAAAGGCTTTGATTAAAACATTGTCGAATGTACTTCTGAAAATCACCATTTCTCCTTTTGCAATTATAGCTAACAGCATGGGGATGGGAGACCTCAACCTCGAAGAAATGGACATTATTTTCTCTGACGACCAACTCAATCCGGAACATACTGAGGTGCTTACAGCCCTTGCTACAATATTAAAAGACCAGCCGAATTTAACACTGACACTGGAAAACAAGATTAATTTGAATAAAGATACTAAAACGTTGGCATTAAACATATTAAAAGAGGACTACTACTTAGCCTGCAATCCGACTAAGACTGCCAAAACTCTCTCCACACTTGATATAAAAAATATAAATGCTATCAAAGACAGCGACAAACAATTTGTCGCTTTTGCGAACTCTCTCTGCAGTGAAAAAAAGAAGGTTAAGATAGACGAACAGGCTGTTTTTATATATAATGCCGACAGCCTCGAAGTCAGACTTCTTAATATCGCAGCCGCAAGAAACAGCAATATCAACAAGTTTTTAATCGAATCCCAATCGGTCCCGTCAGAAAGATTTCTAATAAAAGAAATCAATATTGAAGACCTCCGAAATTATAAAGGAAAAGACAAAATAATAACCGGAACGGAAGAAATCTCCGCTCCGGTTACCGATATTTCTGCCGAAAACGATTCTATCGTCCCGCTTATCTGATCGGATCTGCCGGAATTTCAGGCAAACCCTTATATTCTTTCAGCTCTTCAAGGATAACCTCAATAGCTTTGTCGAGTTGAGAATCTTCCCCATAAAATTCTTTATAGGGATCATTATCGACCACGATGTCGGGTTCTACGCCCCATCCTTCAACAATATAACCGTTCCCCTCACTGTCGTAGGAAGTAAACTCCGGTTTATTCATACTCGTCCCATCTATAAACGGCAGAGAGCCTCTGATACCTACGATGCCGCCCCACGACCTTACTCCTATAACCTTACCTATTTGATGCTTTTTAAATGCATACGGGAATAAGTCGCCATCGGAAGCCGAATAGTTATTAATCAAAAGCACCTTTGGACCGAGCATCATCTTTGTCGGGGTCTGACTTGGCACTTGCTGGTTTCTTGACATATTGGCACGCGTGATTTCACGACTGAGTCTCTCAACAATCATAGGCGACACGTTGCCCCCACCATTACCCCTGTCATCAATAATAAGTGCCTTTTTATCAAGCTGCGGATAAAAATATTTTGCAAACTCATTAAGCCCTTCCACGCCCATATCGGGGATATGAATATATCCGACCTGACCGTCTGTTGCCTCTTCCACCTTTTTGATATTATTCTGCACCCAGTTATAATAGTATAAATTAGCCTCATCTTTTATAGGAACAACTATCACATCTCGTTTATTCTTTTCATCAGCAGTAGTCGAAATCGACAAAATAATCTCGTTGCCGGCAGTGTTTACGAGGGATGCGTAAATATCATTCATGTCTTTGGTTGAAGTACCGTTTACGGCAACAATATAATCGCCTTCATTGATATTCATGCCCACTTCCGTAAGCGGAGAACGAAG
>JAQVPY010000066.1 GCA_028701815.1 Bacteroidales bacterium
TGATCATGAATACAAATGATAATCTCTCCAAATTATTCGGCGATATTGATTTAGACTCCCCCTCTGCTGATTTCAGCAAGTCTGTAATGAATCGCATCTACGCTTCCGCAGAAAAAGATACAACAAAAATATCTTTCGCCAATTTTATGGTATTAATTACAGGGGTATCTCTTGCAATAGCTATGACTGCCGTCACCATTTTCCGCGAAGACATTTTCTTCTTTTTCAGATATCATATTGCACCGTTTTTGGCTAAAATGATACAGGCCGTCTTTAAATATATGCCTTCGGAAGCAGTATCCTTCTACTTTACAACATACGCGCCGATGATAGTATCAATAACCTTGTTCGTTCTCGTATTCATTTTATACTACAACAAACGCGACAAATCTTCGTCACAAAAAATAGAAAATTAAGCCGTCTTACGATATGATTTTACCGCGACAATAAACATCATCACCCCATATACGACAAGGAGCACAAAATCCTTGAGAATATCAGTAAATCCACTACCCTTAAGCAATATCATCCTGATAACTTTCATCAAATAGGCGAAAGGATTGAGATAATTGACGTATTGAACCCACGCAGGCATCGTTTCCAAAGGAGTAAAAATACCGGAAAGAATCAAAAATGTAAGAAAGAAAAAGAAGGTAAAAAACATCACCTGCTGCTGACTGTGCGAAATAGCTCCGAGAAAAAGTCCGAAACTCAAAATACATATCAGATATACTGCCACATATAAAAGTAGAAGCCAGATACTGCCCAACATGGGTATATGAAACATAATCTTTCCCACAAGGAGCCCTAAACAAAACTCCGCGATTCCGATAATCCAGAAGGGGATCAACTTGCCGGAGACAAACTGATATTTTTTGATGGCGGTAACGTTTATCTGAGCCACATTGCCCATTTCCTTCTCCTTGACAAAATTTAAAGCAGCGAGGAACAATCCGATTAAACTAATCAGGATGACAAGCAAGCCTGGAAACATAAATACCTTATAATCCAAATTGGGGTTGTACCAATAAGAGTAAGTCATATCTATAGCACCGCTATTTTGCGTCTCCGGATATCTTCTGATTACAATATCCTGATTAAAATCACCTATGATATATCTCGCATAATTATTAATGAGAAAAGCAGAAGTGCCATTGATGGCATCTATTAGAAGCTGTATTTCGGGACTGTTTCCGGTCTCCAAATCCTTTGTAAAACCGTCAGGAATAACAACGATCATATCTACGTCGCCATGGGTAAGCAGATCATGTCCCTCCTCAATAGAATGCGAATAATCGATAAGCGTGAATATGGGAGACGCATCAAATACGGAGGTGAGTTCGGCTGAGATCTGGGTATTATCATAATCGACGACGGTAAAATCAATATTTTTGACTTCGAGGTTGACGGCATAAATCAGAGCTATAAGTTGAGCCAGCGGCACCACCAAAATTAGAGTAAGGAGAGCTTTATCTCTAAATATTTGAATAAATTCTTTTTGTACTATATAGAATATCGTTCTCATGCTCAATTTCTTTTATTCCAACCTCGGTTTAATTCCCCTAATGTTTAAAACCACCAGTACCGACAGCATAAAAACCAAGACGGCAACTTCTCTCGCCACATCCACCAGCTCTCCACCCTTAAGCATCACCGTCTTTATAGCTTCCAGAAAATAGCGCGGGGGGATAATTGATGCCAAAACCTGCAGAAACATCGGCATACTCTCAATCGGAAAAATAAAGCCCGAGAGCAACAATGTGGGTAACATAAGCGCCACAAGCGAAAGAGTCATTGCCACCTCCATCGTCTTTGTAAAGTTTGATATCCAAAGTCCCAACAACAAAGCAATAGCCACAAACAAGAGCGTCAGCAATATCACAACGCCAATCGGACCTTTGAAGGGCACATCGAAAAGCCAGTACCCGAGCACAAAAATGAGAACCGAGCAGAAAATCGACAGGAACACGTATGGCACCAATTTACCCAATATAATCTGGGAGGATTTCAAAGGTGTCACGAGGAGCACTTCCATAGAGCCGAATTCTTTTTCGCGCGTTATAGACACCGAAGTCATAATGGCACATATCAGCATCAAAATAAAGGCTATTGTGCCCGGCACATACATATATGCGCCTTTCAATTCGCTGTTAAACATCATCCGCGGCTCCACATCAATAACCATCGACTCTCTTCCACTGAAGAAGAGCGATTTTTGGAAATCGTTGACTATGCCCTGAATATAACCGACGAGGATGGCGGCGGTATTAGGATCTGAGGCGTCAGCAACAATCTGCATCGCCGCAGTCCCCTCTCTTTCAATATTCTTTGCAAAATCTTTATTAAAGATCACTATCACACTCGTGTTTCCCTTTTTAAACACCGCATCGATGTCGCCATATTCCACTTGTGGGAAGATCTGATCTGTGGCCATGGCCGGAACAAGAAAGTCGGCATCCTCCACAAAATAGCCCGAGGAGAGGATCTCATTTCTTAATTTGGCAGTCAAATAATCGTTAGAATAATCTATGAATGCTATCTTGACATTTCTTATCTCATTAGATATGATGTATCCAAAAAGGACCACTAATGCAACAGGGAGTCCGATAAGAATCATCAGCGTGCGTCTGTCCCTCAAGATATGGAGAAATTCCTTTTTTACAAATGCCCAGAATCTAATCATTTCTTTTGCCTGTTAACAATTTTCAAAAACACCTCATCCATATTTGCCGCGCCATACTGTTCTTTGAGTTTAGCCGGTGCATCAAGTGCTACAATCGCGCCGTCGTTCATAATACAAACACGATTACAATACTCCGCCTCATCCATATAATGCGTTGTAACGAATACAGTAACGCCCTTTTCGGCAGCCTCATAGATGAGTTCCCAAAAGCGTCTGCGCGTAAGCGGGTCTACTCCACCGGTAGGCTCATCGAGGAAAACTATCTCAGGCTCATGCATGTTGGCTATCGTGAATGCCAGCTTTTGTTTCCAACCCATCGGGAGACTGCCTACGATATCATTCATCTTATCCATCATATCGAGACGATCGAGAAGCATTTCCGTAGCCGTCTTTATCTGAGACTTCGACATCCTGTATATTCCACCGAAAAATCTGAAGTTCTCTTTCACCGTAAGGTCGTCATACAATGAGAACCTCTGACTCATATAACCTATCTTGAGTTTTATTTCCTCTCTATGTTTATTAAGATCCAATCCGGCAATAGTAACCTTCCCTGACGTTGGCAGCGATATCCCGCACAAAATCTGCATCGCGGTTGTTTTTCCTGCGCCGTTTGCGCCGAGGAACCCGAATATTTCGCCTTTCTGGACCTCAAAAGTAAGATTCTTGTTGGCGACAAAATCTCCGAACTTTTTTACGAGATTCACTACTTTTATTGCAGGATCACTATTATTCATACGCAGAATCCCTTTCAAAACTCAAGTGAATATAACAATCCTCTATGTTTGCAGGAACGAGGTCAATAGAGATACATTCGCATCCACAGGAAAGAATATACTGAAGCAAGACATCCTTGTGGAAGTCGTTACTTATAGGTGTCCAATGGATAGAATCTCCGAAGAGATATGCCAGATGTGTCTTATCCCATTTTTTCAACGCCTTAATAGTACGGTTCACATCGTGAATAGGTACTTTAACTGCATAAACATCTCTCATAAAGCCGTCAACCATCCCGTCAGGGCTATTAATACCCATTATTTCGCCGTTTTGCAGAAATGCTACTCTATCACAACGTCCGGCCTCATCCATATATGGCGTTGACGCAAGGATAGTCATCCCGTCGGAACGTAGTTTAAATATCATATCCCAGAACTCTTTTCTTGAAACAGCATCTACTCCCGTAGTAGGTTCGTCGAGAAAAAGTATTTCAGGCTTATGAATCAGGGCACAGCAGAGAGCGAGTTTCTGTTTCATTCCACCTGAGAGATGTCCTGCACGACGATTTTTGAATGGCATCAACTGGTCGAAGACGTCAGCAATAAGCTGATAATTCTGTTTTATGGAAACGCCGAAGACTTTAGCATAAAAATCGAGGTTTTCCATAACAGTAAGATCTGTATATAAGGAAAATTTTCCGGGCATATAGCCTATTATCTCACGGATTTTTCTATAATCTTTAACGGTATCGAGACCATGGACTAAAGCGTGACCGCTGTCGGGAAGAATTAGGCTGACGAGTATACGCATAAGAGTAGTTTTGCCGCCGCCATCGGGTCCGATTATACCGAACAACTCCCCATTGTCAACTGAGAAACTGATATCTTTAAGCGCCTTAACAGTCTTATACGATTTGCTGATGTCGTCAACACGAATCATAACGACAGAAATTATTTGAAATTAGCCTCACCAGGCATGCCCACTTTGATCTTGCCGCAATTTTTTACGGCTATTTTCATCGGATATACCATGTTGACACGTTCCTTTTTCGTTTGTATTACCTTAGGGGTAAAAACAGCCTCTTCGGATATCCATGATACCACACCGGTGAGTTTTGTATTAGTGTCTTTCGTATCATCGATAATGACCTCGACGCTCTGCCCGAGATTTACATGCGGAAGCTGGTCGCCGCTGACATAAACGCGCAGATACATATCTTCGAGATTGGCAACCTTAAACACAGGGCGTCCGGCAACAGCAAATTCACCCTCATTGACGTATTTTGCGAGAACAGTGCCGGTAACCGGTGCGATAATCTTACAGCGGCTGATAGCCACATCTATCTGACGTATGTTTATCAGATTCGCTTCTATCTCCGAATCAATGGAATTATATTTTGAACTCGATGCGAGTATCTGTTTGTCTATAAGACTCATGGCTCCTGTAACATCGTCGAGTTGCTTCTGAGTCGCCGCCCCATCAATGAACATTTTATTTACACGCGCATACTCCTTCTTCAAGTTATCTTTTTGTTGCTGCAAGACAGCAATTTCAGACTGAATGCCTGATTTTCCGGTTTTAACCGACTCTATGGCGTTCATGAGCTTCAACTTATTAAGATACAAATCCGTAGTATCAATAAGTCCCACTACATCACCTTTTTCAACATTGACGCCTTCTTCTATATCAAGAAAAATAACCTTTCCATTATTCTCGGCTGTCACCAGAATCTCTACGGCTTCGAAATTACCGTAGGCATCCGATTTTTCCTCTTTACGATTACAGCCTATCAGGATAATGATAAGCAAAACAAGGGATAATAAAGGTCTGTATTTCATAAAATGTATATTAATGTATATTAATAAATTCCGTAATTAAGGAGATAATTAGTCTTAGCACGTTTAAGCATGATCCTATGAGTATTCTCTTCTATCTTGGCATTGGTTTCCGCATTTAACGCCTCATTATATTCGGTGAAGGTGATTTCTCCATTGTTATACATCGACTCTGAAGAGGTAGTGATATTTTCCATCAATTTAATGATCTGCATATCTTTAATAAGCAACATCTCATATCTCTCTATTTCATCAAGATATTTGTTAGCAGTCACGGACACCCCCATTTCGAAGGTTTTTTTGTCTATGTCAAGCTCTTGCTTTTTGAGGACGATGATTTTCTTTTCATTTTTCGACTTATCCCAATCCCAGAAAGTCCAGTTGAGCTTGGCTCCGGCGTATAAAAACGGATGAAGTTTGTTGGCGAAAAGATTCATGCCGACATTTCCATAGCCTCCCTGAACGAAACCGGTTATCACAGGCCAATAACTTGAATAAAGGCGCTCTGCCGCATCAAGTTTTTCGTTTCCTGCTTCAAAAAGAGCCAACTCCACACGCCGATTATTCAGCGGGGCTCCTAACGCCAATTGAATATCCGGCAATACAGCCATTGCACCAACATCGATCTTCTTATTCAAAAGACGTGAAAGATTGGTGATAACCATCTTTTTCTCGAGCTTTGTCTCGTCAATAGTACCCTCCATTTTAAGAATTTCTACATTGATCATATCGAGATCTGTCGCGAGTGTTACTCCATTTTTAACCGCCGTCCTGACATTCTCACGACGCGAAGTCAGCCTGTCCTTAGCCAGATTTAATTGTTCGATATATCCGTCGAGAAGAGCGATACTGTAAAACAACTCGCATATCTGCATCCGCATCTTATTTATTTCAACATCCACGTTCTGAAGTTGATAGTCATAATCGGAAGAAGTCAGCACCTTTTTCTTTCGAGTGATTCCACCATCAAATATAAGCTGTTCAATATCAAGGGTAACGCCATATTTGACCTTGCTTTCTTCAGGAAGTACAGGAACATTAATAAGTTCCGGATAAATAGTCACCCCCGCATTCCCTTCATATCCCGGAATCTCAAGCTCAGAAGTGTTGATTTTCGCACCTATATTTTCGATGTTATAGGGAATAAATGTAACATCCGACTGATAAGAAACGATTGCATTGATATCAAACTGAGGCAAAAAGGCCTTTCCGACATTGCTGACAGCATAGTCACGTTCATTTTCAATGACCTCATATTTCTCAGCCAAAGGATAGTTTGCATCTAAAGCAGCAAAGCAGGAATCCAAATAAAGTAACGTTATCCGCTGGGGGAAACCGACAGCAACGATAAAAAAGAAGAATATCGAAATGTAAAATTTACGCATAGGCTCAGATCATCTTTCTCATAAAGTTGCAAATATATAAAATATTAGACTATTGGGAGTATTTTTTTTGACGTTTTTTAAAAATCAAAGTATCACCTTATGTATTCCATAGTCTCTCTGCATATTAATCACAGATACAACAGTCTTATAGTCGTCGGCATTATTCACAAAATCCACATTATTTGTGTCAATTATCAATATTCGTTTATCCGTTTGCTGTTTGAAATACTCGAAATATCCGTCCTGTATCGACTGCAAATAATCGGCTGTGATAGTCTGCTCATATTCTCTTCCACGACGATGAATGTTATTTAGGAGATTGTCGACAGTAAGGTAAAGATATACTATTAAATCGGGCTCGGGCATCTTCGACTTAATGATGTTAAACATAGTGGAATAAAGTTTAAACATATCATCGGGAAGTGTTTTGCGAGCAAATATGAAAGATTTAGTAAGAAAATAATCTGCTATGACCACATTTTTAAAGAGGTCCATGCTCGCAAGTTGCTCGTTGAGTTGTTTATAACGCGAAGCAAGAAATGTCAACTCGAGAGGAAACGCATATTTGTCGATGTCTTTATAAAACTTCGGCAGAAAAGGATTGTCCTCATATTGCTCAAGTATCAGTCGCGCATTGAAATCCCTTGCCATATTAACCGATAAAGAAGTTTTGCCGGCTCCAATACAGCCCTCGATTGCGATATAATTATAATTCAGCGACTGCATCCCGTTTACCGGCTCCCCTCCTGAAAGAGACTCCCTTCCAAGAGGTTTAACAAACAACTTGTCCTCACAGGCAAGGTATAACTCGTGAATTGTTTTATTATTTTCGGGATGAATAAAATTCGGAATAATCTCATTAAGCGGAGCTAAAACAAACTTTCTAAATGGGATTTGCGGGTGAGGAATTTTCAGCCGCTCTTCATTCATAATAATGTCGCCATATAAAACGATATCAATATCTATAACCCTATTTTCATAACCCTTATTCTCGGTTTTTATTCTACCCATACCTATCTCGATAGCCTTACATACATGCAACACATCGAAAGGTAATAAAACGGAAGAGAAAACCACCGCCTGATTATAGTAGTTCTTCTCATCTTTGTAGCCCCAAGGCTCGGTTTCATACAAAGAGCTCCTCTTTACAGGCTGCCCGAAAAATGTCGACAACCTGTCAATAGCGGATTCTATGTTCACACGTCTATCGCCCAAATTTGTCCCGATTAGCAAAACAAGATCTCTCATTAACAACAATTTAATATTTCAACAAAAATCCAACAATATTAAATAAAAAAATATACTTTTGCAATATAATATTAATCAAAAAACTACTTATCATGAAATTTTGGAAACAAGTATTTGCCACTATTGTTGGAATAATCATTATGTGCTTTTTATGCTCGGTATTATCAATTATGGTAATATCGTCATTATCCTTCTTTTCTTCGAAAACGGCAACTGTTAAACCGAACTCCGTTTTATACATGAATTTTGATGTCGCCATCAATGATAATGCGCCTTCAGAATTTATACCGTCATTTAATTTTGCAGGGCAAGCCATTCAGCAGCCTTTAGGTTTGAATTCCATTCTCAAATGCATTGAAAAAGCCAAGACCGACGATAATATTAAGGGCATCTTCATCAACACGATGTCATTCAGCGGCGGCCTTTCCAAGGCTCATGAAGTACGTGAGGCACTCGAAAATTTCAAAAAGGAGAGCGGCAAGTTTATCGTTGCATATTCCAAGAGTATGGAACTCTCAGGTTATTATGTTTCATCAGCCGCCGATAAGATTTTTATGAATACTGAAGGCAGTTTGAAGTTTTACGGCTTGAGCGGCACTATTATGTTTTATAAGAACATGTTAGATAAATTGGATGTCGATGTTCAAGTCTTCCGCCCCGAAGGCTGCAAATTTAAAAGTGCCGTAGAACCGTTTATCTTGGATAAGATGAGCGAGGCAAGCAAGGAACAGACTAAAAAATATATGTCTTCTATGTGGAACAATATACTGCGCGACATCTCCACCTCAAGGAACATTTCCATCGACGACTTAAACTACTACGCCGACAACCTGCTGATAACAGGAAGTAAGGCGGCTGAAAAATACGGCCTTATTGATGAGGCGTCACATTATGACCTCGCAGAACAGTATGTCAACGTTCTTCTCGGTAACGACTCCACCCGAAAACCGGAAACGATTACCATTTCTAAATATGCAGAAACAATTGCAAATGACAAGGAAGTCGACACCAGAGACAGAATAGCCGTAATTTATGCAACCGGAAATATTATCGACGGCAAGGGTAACGAGTCGAAGATTGGTGATGTAACCCTATCAAAGCAGATTCAAGAAGCCCGCAAGGATAAAAATGTCAAGGCCGTCGTCTTACGCGTTGACAGCCCCGGCGGTAGCGCCCTCGCTTCAGAAGTCATTCTCAGAGAAATCATCCTGACAAAGGCCGAAAAACCTGTAATTGCTTCTTTCGGAAGATATGCAGCATCAGGTGGATACTATATCTCATGTATGTCTGACAAAATTGTTTGTGAAGAGAACAGCATCACCGGCTCCATAGGAGTTTTCGGCATGTTGCCCGACGCAAGCAAACTGCTGCAGGAAAAAATCGGGATCACCATCGACCACGTAAACACAAATAAGAACTCCTCCCTGACACCTCCTTTCGAAGCTATGAGCGACGGATGGAAAGATTATTTCAACACTAATGTCAACGACGTATATACCACATTCATAAGTCATGTCGCCGAAGGCAGAAACATGACCGTTGAAGCAGTCGACGCTATTGCTCAGGGACGTGTATGGTTGGGCAGTGACGCTATCAACATCGGACTCGTGGATGAACTGGGCGGATTATCCCGCGCTATCGAAGTCGCCGCAGAGACAGCCAACATTGAGAAATATCAAATCACAACCTTCCCAAAACCTAAAGACCCATATACTCAAATTATGGAAATGTTTTCCGGCGATGACTATGAAGCCAATATGGCAGCAAAACTCGGCGTGCTATATCAATATTATGAGACATTAACGTATTTGAATGAGACATCAGGCGTTCAGGCAAGGTTACCTTATTATATTGACATAAAATAAATGACATGGTTTTTGTGACAATAAGGCTTTTTTGGACAAAAAAGTTTACTTTTGCACGATTTTTGTTGAACATTAAATTTTATGTATAAAAAAACAATAAACAAATTTGTATAACTAAATTAAAAAAATTTAAAATGAAAAAGTTTAATTTGATCCTCGCTGTTTTAGTAGCAGCTGCTTTTGGAATGACATCATGTATTGAACCTGTTGCTCCGACTATCAACGTTGATTCAGAAATCACCATTGATTTATCCGATCTTACTACTACCGCACTTTCCGGTACTATTGCATGCACCGACGGCTTATCAAAAGTTGTTTTCACAAGCAATTATGTAGACGGCAATTGGGCTGAAATCACAGTTAACGAGTTTAGCACAGGCAATTATGTATTTGCCTTAACAGGCGAAGAACTTTCAGCACGTGAAGGCCTCACAAGTATTGTTATCACTGCTACTTCATTAGAAAGTTTAACGGCTACCGCAACAGTTATCGTAAATATCGAAACTTCAGCACTCGAACCGGCTGCTTTCACATGGCAGAGAATAGGTGCTAATGCAGGCACAGGTCTCGCAGAATTCGGCTTAAGATGGGAAAGCAATGTTAAAGAAATTCACGCTATTATCCAAACCCTCGAAGGAACTGTTCTTTACGAACTCGATCCTACCACTTGGACAAGCGTTGTAACAGAAGCTGACAAAGTTGCTGCTATCGCTGCAGGTACAGTTATCACCGACTATCGTGGTATTTCCGCAGAAGTCAACAAAGACTATGACGTAGTTATCGCAACAATCGTTGGAACAGAATATCATTTGATCCACATCACCAGATGTGACAACGTTGAAGAAAATAACAACTGGACAAGAACTATTACCGGCGAAGCTAAGTAATATTTCATAAAACCAATAAAAAAAGACATCGGTGATTTTTTCATCGATGTCTTTTTTTGTCTTTACATGCCTTTACATGCCTTTACTTTATTATGACTAAAAAAGTAACAAAAAAGTCTTCCGCTGCGTCTCCG
>JAQVPY010000067.1 GCA_028701815.1 Bacteroidales bacterium
CCTCGTCGAGAGTAGATTTAAACGATTCAATAAGCATGGTAGGCAGTTTCCTGATAAACCCGACGGTATCAGAAAGGAGGAAGGGCTTATTATTCAGGACAACTTTACGGACGGTAGTATCCAATGTCGCAAACAGTTTGTTCTCAGCGAGGACATCTGCTCCGGAGATGAGGTTAAGTATCGTCGACTTTCCTACGTTAGTGTACCCTACCAGCGCAAAACGTCTCATCGAATACCTGTTGCTTCTCTGAACAGACTTTTGCATGTCGATTTTTTTAAGCTCTTCTTTACATTGAGCAATCTTATTACGCAGGATACGTCTATCAGTCTCAATCTCAGTTTCCCCCGGACCGCGCATCCCGATACCGCCTCTTTGTCGTTCAAGGTGGGTCCATAAACCTGTAAGACGAGGCAGCATGTATTGACACTGCGCGAGTTCAACCTGAACCTTGGCGTTGGCAGTACGAGCATTGCGGGCAAAAATATCTAAAATCAGTCCGGTTCGATCTAATATTCTGCAACCCATGGCTTCTTCTAAATTTCTCGTCTGCGACGGAGACAGTTCGTCATCAACAATAACTATGTTCGCTTCAGTGTCTTCAACCAACTTCTTCAGCTCTTCCAACTTTCCTTTTCCGAGATAAGTCCTCGGATTCGGAAACTCAAGGTTTTGGCAGAGACGTCCAACTTCTTCGCCCCCTGCTGTTTTAAAAAGAAACGAAAGTTCATCAAGATATTCGTTGACCTGTTCAATAGGTTGTGTCTGAGTGGCAACGCTTATTAGAACACCTTTCTCTATTATAGGGGAATAATCAATCATTTATTTACGATTTTTGCAAAAGTACATAAAATAAATATATAAAAACATTATTTTTGTATTTTATTCTATGTTGAAAAAACAAAAAAGAAAATGAACGAGTTTTCAATGAAGATAAGTGAGATTATCAGACTCACAGGCGCAAAATCACAGAGACTTGCTGCGGAAGATACTATCATTAACGATATTCTGATTGACAGTCGCCTTTTAGGTGATCCTAAGGGCGTGATGTTTGCTGCCATAAAAACGGTACGTAACGACGGGCATAAATATATTGGCGACTTATATAAACTTGGAGTAAGGTCTTTTATAGGCACTGAAGACTATAATTATATAAAAGACCTCTTTCCTGTTGATGACCAGATGGTTACATATCTTAGAGTCGATAATACCATCCTTGCCCTTCAACAAATCACAGCAGAATGGAGAAAGACGCTTCTTTACCCCATTGTAGGTATAACGGGCAGCAACGGTAAAACTGTGGTTAAAGAATGGCTTTGGCAACTCCTGTCTTCAAAAATTAAAATTTGTCGTAGCCCCAAAAGCTTTAACTCACAAATAGGCGTTCCCCTGTCGGTTATTAAGTTGCAGAAAAACTCCGACCTCGGAATCATAGAAGTCGGAATCTCTTTGAAAGGGGAGATGGACTTACTTGAAAGAGTTGTCGGTCCTGAAATAGGGATTATCACTAATGTCGGAACGGCACATATCAAAAATTTTTCCGATAAAAAAGAGCTGACAGAAGAAAAACTTAAACTTTTCAAACATTCAAAGGCGATAATTTATCATGATAACGATCCGGAGTTGGAAGCTATGTTAAAAGAGACTTGTCCTCACAAGACCTTGTTGCCGTGGACCTCGGAGCAAAATCGAAAAGACCTTGAAGATTTAGGGGTATCGGAACGTTTTTCAGATAAGGCTTCTTTTGAAAACATCGGACATTGTTTAGCCATGATAAAATATCTCGGATATGGGATATACGACTTTAAGTCGCAGATTAAATCACTTTCTCCTCTTGAGATGCGTCTTGAAATTAAAGAAGGAATCAACGGTTGCCTTATCCTTAACGATTGTTACAGTTTAGATGTAAATTCCTTTGCTATTGCCGTTGATTCTCTGGCGCAACAACCGCGATATTCTAAAAAGACAGTTATCATGTCTACTTTTGAGCGACAGGAAGATGTGGAAAAAGTAGCGGTGATAATGAATAGTAAGCCTGTATCCAAGATAGTGATTATAGGAGAAGAGGCTGCCCGACAGCGGGACTGTTTTAATGCAGATAGCATTATCGTATATAAAACACCCGAGGACTTTATAAGAAAATTCAATAAAGAAGATTTTATTAATGAGGCAATTCTTATAAAAGGAGCGCGACGTTATCTTTTTGAAAGGATAAGCAGTTTATTACAGCAGAAGGAACATGAGACAGTATTGGAAATCAGTGTAGAGGCGTTGAAAAATAACCTTAATACATTTCGGAGGCTTTTACGTAGGGAGACAAAAATGCTGGTGATGGTCAAGGCGTCATCTTATGGCACAGGCAGTGTAGAGGTCGCAGATATAATGGAGGCTAATAACGTAGATTATATGGCTGTTGCATTTGTAGATGAAGGAATTGAGTTGCGGGACATGGGCATTAAACAGCCTGTTATTGTGATGAACCCCGAGGCAGATGCTTTACAAGCTATGATAAAATATAATCTCGAGCCGGAGATATACAGTTTCAAGCGTCTGGAGCAATTCTGCTCTGTTCTCAGGAAAGGGGAGCAGAATAAACCTTATAATGTTCATATAAAGATAGATACGGGGATGCACCGTTTAGGATTTGAAGAGGGAGATATTGATCCTTTGATAGAAGTATTGATGGCAAATAAAGGATTAATACACGTTTCTTCAATTTTCTCACATCTTGCTTGTGCAGATGACCCTGCTAAAGATGATTTTACGAGGAGGCAGATTGTCTGTTTACAAAAGGTGGCGCAAAAAGTCGAAACGGCTTTAGGATATACAGTAATAAAACATATTTTAAACTCTATCGGGATTGTAAGATTTCCGGAGGCGCAGATGGATATGGTGCGTCTGGGCATAGGGCTATATGGAGTAGAGGAAAATTTACAAAAGCTTCTGAATCTTGATGTTGCGTTAAAATTAAAGTCGGTTATTTCACAGATAAGGAACATTCCTGCCGGAGACGGGGTCGGATATGGGCAAACGTGGATTTCTCCCAATCCGTCAAGTATTGCAATAATTCCGATAGGCTATGCCGACGGGTACAGCCTTGCTTTAAGTAACAGTGGGGCTAAAGTGTATATTAACGGACAGTTTGCGCCCGTAGTAGGTCGTGTCTGTATGGACATGTGCTTTATTGATGTAACGGGCCTTGCCATTTCCGAGGGCGATGAGGTTGAACTCTTTGGAGAACATGTACTGCTCTCGGAACTGGCAAAATGTGCTGGCACAATACCCTACGAGATCATTTCCACGCTTTCGCGTCGCGTAAAAAGGATATATTACAGATAGCTATTCTACAATCAACTTTTTAACCATTGCTTTTTTTTCGACTTTAACTATCATAAAATAAACGCCGGTTTTCATGCCTTTTACGCTGAAGGAAGAACACTCTTTGATTTCTTTTATCAGTTGTCCCGATAAATTATATATTGTGATGTCCGTAGTGTTTTCAGAGTCGATATAAACGATATCCGAAGCGGGGTTAGGATAAATATTTGTTATAAGAGCGTCTTCCAAACCAACAGTTTCTATTGTAAAGGATAAGGTCTCTGACGGTACTGATTCGTTGCCTCCCCGGTCTACGGTGGTTACATAGACATCATATTTAGTTTCTTCTTCAATATCAATAAGAGCCTGGGTCCCTTCAACAGACATCAGAGGATCATCTTTTCCTCCTGTAGGAGTAGAGGTGACAAAAACATTAAAATGGTCGAAATCGTTTATTTCGGGCATATCCCAGGATACGGGAACAAACGGCATGGTGCCGAGCAGTTCTTCGTCGTAGCGAAGGTTTTCAGGTGCCGGAGGAACTTCATCAGTAGCATAAAATTTTATAGTCCCATAACCTGTCGGGATAAATGTTTCAGTGTTATCATAAGGCCAATAGCCATCATAATCTCCAATGGATGAATTACGTATGTAGAGATACAGTCCGCATTCATTAGCGTTGTTAGGGGTAATTTCAAAATCTTCTCCACCGATAGGAAGGGCAAATTCGATGACAACGCTCCCACTTGCGTCGGAAGCAGCTATTTGAGGATCGTCTAAATATACAGCATCACCGACGGACTGACCTTCATATATCGGGCGGTATCTGATGGTTCCCGATCCGTTTGCCGTGCAGTCCATCCAGTAGTTTCCTTCGGAATTATCCCCGCTTGGCTCGTAAGTGCCATTATTATTATCATCCATATAGAAAGCGACTCTGTCGTTATCGCCAAGTTCAGAGTCGTTAGTGTTTACAGCGGCAATATAAAGATAGTCGCCGCAACTTTTAAAATATGTGGTAACGCTCATAGGAGGCTGTATGCTTCCGTCTTGTCCGAGGAAATCAGAAGATTCAAGCTTAAAGGCATCGTCCCATTCGCCTTCTTCCATTACTCCGTCGATTGTAGGGAGGGATCCTTCATATACGTCGATAGTATGGGTAATATATGCCGTAGTAGCAAATCCCAAAGCGGTATTTGAAAGAGGGGATTCGATATTACCTTCAATAATAGCGGATACGGCGTAATAATAATTATATGTAGGTATTACCTCTTCATCAATATAAGAGATTTCGTCGGCATTTACGGTAGCTAAAATCTCTGAATAAGGGTCGGCGATGTTTCTTTTTCGATAGATATTATATCCGTTGCAGGTGGTGCTAAATTCGTTCCAGGAGAGGGACACATATAATGCGGAACCCTGGCAAGCGAATAATCCTGTTGTTGCAGCGCCGGTAGGGGTTAACTCAGCGTCTACGGTGGTTGTGTTTTCAGCACTAATAGTCACATTTTCAAGTTGCATCGGATAATATCCTGTCTTTGAAACGGTAATGGTATAGGAGCCTGCGGGGATATATTTGATGATGAAGCTACCGTCGGTAAGGGAGTAATCATAGTAGTCATCGAGACCTTCGATACTTATCAAAGCGTCGCTGTCGTTGTCAGTATCAAGCAGATCGACAATGCCGTCCAAGGAACCGCTGTTAGCAGGTCTGGGGTCGAAACAATAAAATTGTCCGCCGCTACCCATTGCTCTGTTATGTACGGCTTTTCCGGCTACGATTCCAAGACTTCCGTCGCCATAGAGGTCAACAGATTCCAAAGAGCCGGTAGTATTTAAACTGGAAATAGGGGTTGACGATTCTTTACGGAAGATCAGAAGGTCTGCAGAAGAATGGTTCATCGGGCCCCAAGTAGCACAGGCAATAAGGCTTCCATCGTCAGTAAGAGAGAGCCATGCAGCCATATCTCCGCAGTCGTTATAAGACCATAGTGGTTCCGCGGAGTAGTTGTTGAAAAGGAATACTGATCCCCAATAGCCGGAAGAAGTAAACCCAAGGGTTCCAATAGCTATTGTGCTGCCGTCGGCAGAGATTGCGCAGCCTTGCCCCCAAGTTGAAGTACTTCCTGCGGCGGCAACACTTGCCGTCCACACTTCCTCATATAGGGTATTGTCCCATTTATATAAGGAAGCCTTGCCGTTGAAACCGGTAATCACCATGTATTCGCCGTCGGAGTCGAATGCCGGCGGTTGTGTAGGAGAATTGCAATAATAATATAACTCCTGAAGTATGTCTCCGGAAGAGGGCTCTACTACCAATGCAGTGGCGGCAGGTTGTGAGAGGCAGACTACGAGATGTTCGTTGTTTTCCGAAATATTCATGGTAACGATGTTGTTTGCAGTTGCAAAAGACCATACAGGGTCTTCGCTGTCGAGAGTATAAGACTCCGCATAGTCAACATCATTTCTATCATTTATACCGACATAAAAGCCTGTGCCGTCAGGATAGGGTGCAAAAGCCTTAACAAAACCGAGCATGTTTTTTTGCCATAGGATTTCACCGGTTACCGCATTTACGGCATAAAGCATTGTTTCATCGGAAATTAAGACCAGAGAGCCTTTTTTATTCATACGTGAAAATGCGAAATCGTAATTGGTAGATACTTCCCAACCCACATTACCCGCATTATCATATTTTGTAATACGGCGGTTGTTGAGTTGCCAGTTAACGGTAATATTCTCTGCCTCTGCAGAAAGATATGCGTCTTCGCCTATAGCGGCTGCTTCGTGCTTCTCCCAAAGGATATTAATATCTGTAACGGCTTGAGCAGCTTTGCAAGATATTGCTTCTGAAGAATAAACGGTGCTGCAACCTTTGTAAGGGTCTGTAACTGATTTAGCAGAAGAGTTCTCTTGTGCCATAATTGAGGCTGAAAAGAGTATCAGCAGACAAGCGGAGAAAAAGTAAGGGTGTTTCATAATTAAAAAATATTATAAAATTCTTTACAAAATTAAAAAAAAATATTAAAAGTTTTTACCTTTGTACCAAAATATTGATATTTAGTTTTCTTTAAACGAAATGTTCGACAAATCATACATATTACTTCTTATCTCAATATTAGGGGGTTACAGATATGCCCTGATAAAGAACAGAGATGGATATGCCCAAAAGGCTATCTAATTATTGCAACACTACTTTTCTTAGAACTAACCAATTGTTTAATAATAAAAATTTATATTATGGAAATTCCATTTGCAGAATCATTTAAAATAAAGATGGTTGAACCCATTCACCGCAGCACTCGCGAAGAGCGCGAAAAATGGATTAAAGAAGCTCATTACAATGTATTTCAGTTAAAAGCTCAGGAAGTATATATCGATTTACTTACCGACTCCGGTACAGGGGCAATGAGCGACCGTCAGTGGGCCGGTATTATGATGGGAGATGAAAGTTATGCAGGCGCAACATCTTTCTTTAAGATGAAAGACATGATTACAAAACTTACCGGTTTTGAATACGTTTTACCAACACACCAAGGTCGTGCTGCAGAAAACGTTCTCTTCTCATGCCTTGTTAAAGAAGGTGATTTCGTCCCCGGAAACTCTCACTTTGACACAACGAAGGGTCATATAGAATCACGTAAGGCTACTGCGGTAGATTGTACGGTTGATGAAGCAAAAGACACACAACTTGAAGTGCCTTTTAAAGGAAATGTAGATCCTAAAAAACTTGAAGCCTGCCTTGCAGCTCATGCAGACAAAGTGCCGTTTATCATTGTAACCATTACTAATAATACAGCCGGCGGACAGCCTGTATCAATGCAGAATCTGCGAGAAGTTCGTGCTGTTGCCGACAAATATAACAAACGCGTTATCTTCGACTCGGCAAGATTTGCAGAAAACGCTTATTTCATTAAAGTTCGCGAAAAAGGATACGAAAACAAGACCATCAAAGAGATCTGTAAAGAGATGTTCTCTTATGCCGATGGGATGACCATGAGTGCTAAAAAAGACGCTATTGTTAATATGGGCGGTTTTATTGCCACACATATCCAGGAATGGTATGATGCAGCCAAGGTGGTAGGTATCGTATGTGAAGGCTATCTTACTTACGGCGGTATGAACGGCAGAGATATGAATGCTCTTGCTATCGGACTCGATGAAAACACGGAGTTTGCAACTCTTGAGACCCGAATCAAACAAGTTGAATACCTCGCTAAGAAACTCGACGAATACGGTATCCCTTATCAGAGACCTGCCGGCGGACACGCTATCTTTATTGATGCGCCGAAGGTGCTTACACATGTTCCTAAGGAAGAGTTCCCTGCACAGACATTGACGATAGAACTTTATCTTGAAGCCGGTATCCGCGGATGCGAAATAGGTTACCTCCTCGCAGACAGAGATCCTGTAACAAGACAAAACCGTTTCGGCGGCCTCGACTTCCTTCGTCTTGCTATCCCACGTAGAGTTTATACTAATAACCACATGGACGTTGTCGCCGCTGCACTGAAAAATGTGTATGACAGACGTGAAACTATTACCGGAGGCGTTAAAATAACATGGGAAGCTGAACTTATGAGACACTTCACAGTTAAACTTGAGCCGGTAAAGCGCTAAGCTCTAATATATAATATTGTGGAAAAATATAATTATGGATTCTTTCCGGGACCGGTCAGCGTTCCGGAAAGAATCATTCGTATGTCTAATAATAACTACGGGTCCGCTGATGTAGAACCCGAGTTTTTTGAACTCTATAAAAGATGTTCAGGCAACCTTCAAAAGATTTTTAATACACAAAACGACGTGGTTGTTATGACCGGCGAAGGAATGCTTGTATTATGGTCCGGCATAAAAAGCTGTCTCCAAAAAGGCGATAGGGTCTTATGTATTTCGACAGGCTTATTTGGAACGGGTATGATAGATATGGCTAAGGCTGTAGGTTGTGAGACGGATTCCGTAATTTTCCCTTCGGACTGCAGTTTTGAGGACATGGATCTTATAGAGATAAAGATAGCCGATTTTCGTCCGAAGATGATTACAGCAGTACATTGTGAAACTCCGAGCGGAATATTGAATGATATGACGCGTTTAGGAGAATTGAAGAAGAAGTATAATATTCCTCTTTTCTATGTAGATGCGGTTTCTTCCGTAGGAGGGACACATGTAGATGTAGATAAGCATAACATAGATATTTGTCTCGGGGGTTCACAGAAAGTCATGTCGTGTCCTCCCAATTCCTGTTTTATGTCCGTCAGCGCGAGAGCGTGGGAAATTGCAGAAGAGATCAACTATCAAGGCTATGATGCTCTTTTGCCTTTCAGAGATGCTGCCGAGCACGGGTATTTCCCGTATACGCAGAGCTGGGTGAACATAGCTCAATTGAATGAAGCTGCCGAGATGATACTTGAAGAGGGTCTTGACAATGCTATCAAAAGGCATGAGATGTGTGCGGAGGAGATAAGAAGCCGGCTTAAGAGTGCCGGTATAAAGTTGTTTCCGAGAGAAGAAAGATCTTCTTCACCGACTGTGACAGCAGCGTATGTACCGGAGGGATATACCTGGGACGTATTTGATAAAAAAATGCGAGACAAGGGTATTGTCTTAGGTGGAAATTACGGAGATCTTGCAGGGAAAGTTTTCAGAGTCGGACACATGGGGTCTCAAGCTAATATTAATACAATTAAGAAAATATGGAATCTATTGTAGTATATGTTTCTTATTTTGCTCTGCTTTTCTTCCCTTTTGTTATGGGGCTGATTATAGGAATGGAAAGAGAGATTTCAATTAAGCAAAAGACCACATATTCGTTGATTACGGCTTTGGTTCTCACTCTTTTTGCGTTTATAGGAATTGGGCTGGCATATTTGCTTCTTTCTTTGAGTGACATAAGTTATATGGCAGGAGTAATACTTCTTGTCGCAGGTTTTGTTACTTTCAAAAAGGGAGGGAAGTCGAATACTTTTATTTATTCCATGGATGTATCCACAAATAAGGACTATTTTCTTGCATCTGTCGGGTCGGGATTAAGTATTATGCTGACGACGATGGGATGTTATATGTATTCCAAACATTCATTATTTATTCCGGCGGTCTTTTTCCTTCTTGTTATGGGGTTCAATCTGGCAGGTTTAAGTGCGGGGAAAAACATTCATTCTATCAAAATCATGAAGATCCTCATGATAATAGCAGGAGTTTTGCTTTTTTTAGTCGGACTTTTTCTTACCATGCAACTCTTTCTCGCGAGGTAACTTTTCATTCAGAGAAACAGAAAATTAGGTTTCATTTTCAACACTTTTTATAACGTCCTAAAAAACAAAAAAACGTTTTTTTAGTTTTTTAGGACTTCAAACCGAGGGATTCGGGCGGATTTGACTTTTTGCATTCTCATCTTTGTCGAAATTTTTGAAAGAGATGAATACTTTAAAAGACATATTTGAGAGAGGAAATCTTCTATACAGCGAGAGAAAAATATATCAGACCTATTCAGAAGAAGAATTTACATTTGCTCAGATTAACGAGAAGGTACAATTATTAAGGAACACTCTATATTATTATGGCATAAGAAAGGGAGAGAGAATAGCTATTTTAGCCGAAGACACACCGCAGTGGAGTATGGCGTATTTTGCTATTGTTACCTCCGGATGTATTGCCGTTGCCATTCCAAAGTATCGGGATGCGGAGATACTTCACCGTATTACAAAGGCCACGGATTGTAAATTTCTGTTGCTGCAGTCTGAAATTTTAAGTGAAAAGACTTTCAAAGATTTACAGGAGGACACGCCTCTGACGATAATAGATATAGACACATACAGATGTATTCTTTCATCAGACAGCAAGAACAGGCATATCTTTTCATCTGTCAGCAGCTTAAACAGCCTTGTGATGCCGGAAGTTGATATCTTTCCTTATGACATGGCGGCGATAAAAGTTAACTTTGACGCTTACAGTATCTCAACAACTTCGTACACACATGAACAATTGTTCAATGAAGTTGAGGCCGAGATAAAGGAATACGGGTTCACAAGTAAAGATGTATTTATGACGGTATTGACGATAAAAGACGAATACAGAAAATACGTTACGGCGTTTATACCGGCATATTTGGGTAATTTAACTGTTTTCAAAACGCGACATTCGGGATTCAATCAGATCCTTGACATCTTAACCTCAATCAAGCCGTCGGTTATTATAACCGTCTCCAAGGTTGTTGAGATGGTTTACAAAAGTCGTGTCAGTCAGAAATCTCGAGAAATCATAGACAACAACAAGGCTCATTTCGGATTTTTTTCGAAGTTCAAACTCAGAAATCAAGCCACGAAGATCAGAAATCTTTTAGGTGGCAATGTTAGAGTCTGTCTTTAAAGGAAAAGCCTTCCAATAAAAAGATAGATAAGTTTTTAAATCTTTCCGGC
>JAQVPY010000226.1 GCA_028701815.1 Bacteroidales bacterium
CTCTATGGCGAAAGTGAAGGGAAAGACGGTAAAGGGCTGTTCCCTGCAAGTGTGAGTTTTACGACAGACCTTCATTCCCTCGGACAGTTCATCCAAGGTGGCTCTAAAATATTATTCGAGACAGTACTCCATGTCGAAAATATTAAAAACGATGTTGAGATTCCCTGCGTAGAAGGTGACCCCGACGGACTTAATTATATCGCCGGCAAAACTCTGCATTATGTTAATAAGATAGCTGAACAGGCGACAATAGAAGCTCATAGCGATGGCAAGGTGCCTAATATGATAATCAATATACCCGAAATAAATGAATACTATTTGGGGCAACTGATATATATGCTCGAGTTCGCTTGCGGTATATCAGGATATCTGCTCGACGTAAACCCGTTTAACCAGCCGGACGTTGAAGCTTACAAAAAAAATATGTTCAGACTTCTCGGTAAGAAATAACCTTAGTTAGTAGCTATATTTATTATCCTGCGGGGGACAAAGATAAATTTCCTTATCTCTTTCCCTTCAAGCCATTTCTGTGCATCAGGCGCGACCATTACGGCGCTGCGTGCATCGTCTTGCGTTGCTGCTACGGGCAGACTGATCTTAAAACGCATCTTCCCATTAAAGGAAACGGGGTATTCAAAATTATCTTCGTGGATATGAGCGGAGTCAAAAACAGGGTATGGCACAAACTCTACTGTACCATCATGCCCTGCGAGCGACCACAACTCTTCCGCAATATGGGGGGCATACGGTGATAGCAAAACTGCCAACGGCTCAAGGATGGCGCGCTTATTACAACGCAAATCGGACAATTCATTAACGGTTATCATAAAAGTTGACACGGCGGTGTTAAAAGAGAATTTCTTAATATCGTCTTCCACCTTCGTAATGGCTTTGTGCAATGCCTTTAACTCTTCCGACGTCGGTACTTCTTCCGACAGAACAAAAGTATTGTTTCTATCGTGATATAACCTCCAGAATTTCTTTAAAAAGCGGGAGACACCTTCTATTCCTGAAGTGTCCCACGGTTTGTGAGCTTCCAGCGGACCTAGAAACATCTCATATAATCTAAGGGTGTCGGCACCATACCTTTCAACAAGGTCATCGGGATTTTGCACATTATATTTCGACTTCGACATCTTTTCAATCTCCCAGCCGCAAAAATATTTTCCGTCCTCAAGGATAAATTCGGCATCTTTATAATCCGTATTCCAACTTCTAAAGGCCTCCGTATCCAACTCATCATTTCTAACGATATTTATGTCAACGTGCAAAGCAGTCGTTTGATAATCATTCTTCAGGTTATAGGAAACAAATTTATTTGTTCCATTAATACGATATACAAAATTCGATCTTCCCTGGATTTTGCCCTGGTTGATAAGCTTTTTGAATGGCTCCTCCACACACGACATGCCAAGGTCATGTAAAAACTTATTCCAAAAACGAGCATAGATAAGATGTCCTGCAGCATGTTCATCACCACCGAGATACAAATCGACATCTCTCCAGTAGTTATCAGCTTCTTTTGAAAAATACTCTTTGTCGTTATGCGGATCCATATATCTAAGATAATAGCCGCTCGAACCGGCAAAGCCCGGCATGGTATTAGTCTCAAGAGGAAATCCGTTATAAGTCCAATTTTTTGCCCTTGCCAACGGCGGTTCACCTGTCTCAGTAGGCAAAAACTTATCTATTTCCGGCAATTCCAGCGGGAGGTCTTTTTCGTCAATGGTATAAGGCATTCCGTCTTTAT
Organism: Bacteroidales bacterium; assembly: GCA_028701815.1. GTDB lineage: Bacteria > Bacteroidota > Bacteroidia > Bacteroidales > BM520 > RGIG7150. The sequence goes on from JAQVPY010000226.1 coordinate 1,751, forward strand.
AATAAACGGGGAACGGCTCGCCCCAATATCTCTGGCGGCTGAAGATTGCATCTCTCAATCTGAAGTTGACTTTACCGTGCCCTATTTTCATCTCGTCGATTTTATCTATCACCGCCCTCATTGCCTGTTTAACTGGTAGACCGGAGATAAATCCGGAATTTACCATAATGCCGTCCTTAGCATCATAAGATTCCGTCCACTCGTCGGTATTGGAAGGAGTTTCGCCATTAGCGCACACCACCTGAATTACAGGGAGGTTGAAATGACGGGCAAAAGCGAAGTCGCGACTGTCATGAGCAGGGACAGCCATAATAGCGCCCGTACCGTAGCCGGCAAGCACATAATCGGCAATCCATATTGGAATTTTGGCACCGGTAAGAGGATTAATACCATAAGCGCCGGTAAAGACGCCACTGACGGTTTTCACCTCCGTCATACGTTCTCTTTCGGAACGGTTCTTGGCATAAGTAACATACTTTTCGACCTCTTCTCTGCGTTCTTCCGTAGTAATAGCCGATACAGCCTCATGTTCCGGAGCGAGTACCATAAAGGTTGCGCCCCAGAGGGTATCGGGACGGGTAGTAAAAACTTCGAGGTGTTTTTCGGGGTAACCGTCCACGCCAAAATTCACGGAGGCGCCTTCGGAACGACCGATCCAGTTACGTTGCATCTCTTTTACAGGTTCTCCCCATTCGATAGTATCAAGACCGTCAAGCAAACGCTGAGCATAAGCTGTAATTCTAAGCAGCCACTGATTCATCTTTCTGCGTTCTACCGGGAAACCGCCGCGTTCCGAGAAGCCGTCTTTTACCTCATCATTAGCTAAAACGGTCCCAAGGCCCGGACACCAGTTTACCCAGGTCTCCGCTAAATA
>JAQVPY010000068.1 GCA_028701815.1 Bacteroidales bacterium
TACGCCTATCGATAATCTTAGCAAGGTGGCTGAATTTCTCATTTTTGATAAAGCCGTTACACTCTTCGAGTTCAGCTTCTGAAATTGTATCCGTTACTGCAAGATGTATTTTCCCTTTTTTTTGCATTATACCATGGATGATACTGTTGAGATCTTCGCCTTCGCTTTTAACATATTTCTGATACTTGGAGACAAATAGTTCCTGTGTTTTCAAAAAGTCGCAGGGCTCATACTCATAGGACACCGATATAGGGGTGATATTCAGTTCCTTTAAATTTTCAGCAAAAGGTTTTTCGCTGCTCAGGGAAAACATTTTAAGTACGCCGAGTTCAGTCTTATCGTCGCCATCTTTAGTACGTCCATTACGTTGAGCGATCCATGTAGATTGATGTTTCTCCGTTATGGCATAGCGCATATATGAGGAGACCTCAACAGAGTTTCTATAGAAATCTTTGATATTACCACCGCGTTCGATACGGAACATCTTATTCAGTTTACCTATATCAATAACAGTTTGACCCTTCATAAGGTTGCTGCCAAAGGTAATCTCAGAGGTTTCTATGCCGTTATTATATAATGACAGTTCCAGTAAGGCGGCATCAAGGAGTATATCTCTATGATTACTAATAAACATATATTTTTTTTCGTTGTTCAGTTTGTCGCATCCTGCGAAGGAGAGTCCTGTAGAAGTTTTTTCAATAACAGATTTTATCACCATAAGCATGGCAATAACCTGAAAATCATTGACTGTTTTTATCACGCTGAACTTATTCTTAATTATTTGCGCCGGTATATCAGGGAAGGCATATTCAACTATTTTATCGAACAAGGGGCTTTTCAGGACTCTTGCTACTGCTGCAGGCACCTCATCATCGTTATAGGGGCGGATATTTTCAAAGCGGTCTTGTATCATAAAGGTTATCTTTTATCTATGAATTTAACTGGTTTTCTTTTACTTTCGGGGAGTTGAATCTTTTTGATTTTTTCGATATCGTCGAACACGATATCAGGAGCCACGCGCAGTCTTGCTCTAAATCTGTCTTTCAGGTCTTTTGTCAGTTCTTCCTCATCGTGCGCAGTGCTTCCGACAATAACAGTAACCTCATCGGTACCTATATCATTTGAGGACACTTCGACTATATAGTTTTCCACATAATCGACATTATCGAGGACATCGAATATGCTGGCAGGATACAAGGTAGTACCTTTAAATTTTATCATTTGATTTTTCCGTCCTATGATGGGACTGATTCGCATAGTAGTTCTTCCGCAGGGGCATGGCTCATAATGAAATCTGGCTATATCGCCCGTTTTAAAACGCAGTAGCGGCATACCTTCAACTCCGAGGGTAGTAACCGTAAGTTCTCCCATTTCGCCCTCCGGTACCACGTTATTATCATCGTCGAGCAGTTCGCAGATGATCAGTTCGGGGTGATGATGACCGCCATGTCCTGCCTCACATTCGCAGAAAGTGGTACTCATTTCAGTAGAGGCATACGTTGAATACAAGTCGATATCCCATTTCTCCTTGATTTTTTTTCCAAGGAGGTTTAATGAGAAATCATCTTCTCGCAGATTCTCCCCTATACATACCGCTTTTTTGATAGAAGAATTTTTATAATCTATGCCATGTTCCTCGGCATATTTGATGATTCTGAGGATAAAAGAGGGCACACATATAATAGCATGGGGACGGATACGATTTATAGTATCCCATTGAAGTTCCGGTATACCGTTACCGACTCGGATGACGCCACCTCCCATCATTCTTATACCCAGAAAATAGGCAAGTCCGGCCATAAACCGTTTATCGATAGTTGTCATCAACTGATATATCTCTCCCGGATATCCGCCGGCACAGGTAAATGAGACAGCCTCATTATATGCGAGTCGTTCAAGATCCTTGTCGGTCATAGCGAAAGTAGTGGGGTCGCTTAATGTTCCGGAGGTAGTAATATAATCGACAATTTTACTTTTCTCCACACAGAAGAAATCTTCATTATACAATTGCAGGTCTTCCTTATGTGTAACCGGAAGATAAGAGAGGTCTTCGAGTGATTTAATTTTGAATGGGTCTATCTTTTCGTTAATAAACATCCGCTTATAGAAAACCGATTTCTCATTCAGATAATATAATAATTTCTGAAGTTCAGTCTCCTGATACTTTTTAATAATTTCACGTGGTTGAAATTCGATATCCGGTTTAAAATTCATAATATCAATTAATTATATCTTGTTCTTTCAGCCAGGTCACAAAATTATATTTCCATTTTGCGGCTTCGACAGCTATATTTTCATTAAGTCCATACCCATGTCCGCCCGTTTCATACAGCAGAAATGTGTGAGGAATGTTTTGTCTTGTCAGGGCTTTATCCAATTGCACGCTATTTTGGTACATAACCACGGGATCATCTTTCGCGGTTACCAAAAACGTAGGTGGCATATCTTTGGGTATTTGCATCTCCATAGAGAACTCGTCCAGTTGTTCTTTAGTAAATCGTCTCGTAAGCAGATTACGACGGGAGCGTTTATGGGCGATGCTATCTTGCATAGAGACGACAGGATAAATGGGAGCCACGAAAGCCGGTTTCAGGCTTATATTCTCTTTCGGGCATATTTCTGCGAGGAAATTTATTTTATGAAAGGCTCCGGCCATTGCAACAAGATGTCCGCCGGCAGAAAAGCCCATCATACCGACTTTGTCAGCATCTATGTTGTAGGTGTCGGCATTTTCTCTAACATATTGTAATGCTCTTTGAGCGTCTTGAATCATTGCAGGATGATGATAGCCTTTAGAGCCGACTCTATAGCGAAGGACGAAAGCAGTAATACCCTGGGAATTAAGCCATTCTGCCGTCTGAAAACCTTCTACAGCGATTCCCATCAGGTGATTATAACTTCCGCCCGGGCAGACGATTACGCACACATGCGTATTAATGCTATCGGGTGCGGGGTAGACATATAACTTTGAGTGCTGACATTTCATGCCTTCTACATCTTTCCAGATGCGCACTTCAGATGTCTGAGCGGCAAGATTAAAAGAGCATAACAGAAAGGTTATCAGCGTTATTAAAAGTCTTCTCATACTCATTACGACAACAGATTTTTAACTTCTTCTTGGGAGAGTTGCCTATATTTTAGCTTAATCGGCAGACCGTTTTCAAGTTCAAAGTCGACTTGAAAAAACTCCTCATCATAAAAGGAGAGTTTAGAGAAAGTATTGGGGTTACACTCGAGATAAATAACATTACTAATGTCGAGTTTTTTAGAGTCACATATCTGTTTTATCAGGGAGCCGCCGGCATAAGTGACGGATGTACCGGGATTATTCTGGTACAGTTCGGTAACAATGATTATATTTTTGCTGTCGGCGGCAATAATTTTCAGTCCGCATTTTGACGGCATGTCCCATTGTCCGGCGAAATCAAAAATTTCGTCCAAATATTTATCGTCAACTTTCATTTCAGTATTATTTATTAATATTTCTAACCACGTCTTTGCCGAAGCTTTTATTAGCGAGGGCGCGATTTCTCGGGCGGAAGGTGCCGTCATTCATTTCTCTGAGCATGACTTTAGTAAATAGTTTGAACATCTTTTCCTCCTGTGTTTCCTCCTTATAAAAAGCTTTCCACGCATATTCATAGAGTTCCTGTAATCTTTCAGGCGACATGTGTTTAGGTTGATACACAACTTGACCCGCATTATAATGATCCCAGTCGTGATCAAAGATTCTACCCTGTCGCATCAGGTCGTCATAGGCTTTTGTATGCGGGAATGGAGCGAGGATAGTAAATTCAGCGAGGTCGAGATCAATACTTAGCAGAAAATCGATAAGGCGCAGGATATCATCTTCTGTCTGGTTATCTAATCCGAAGAGGATAGTTCCCTCTACGCCTATTCCATAGTCGTGATATCGTTTCACTCTTTCTCTGATATAGTCTGATGTATCATAGACAGCCTGATAGACATACCATGCGCCTGCTTGTGCGGCCAAATCGAGAACCTTCGGGTCATCTTCAATAGTATGGCTAATAAATTTTTTCTTAAAAGGGATCATAGCCTTAAAGAGTTCTATTTCCCATTCGGAGTTTTGGGCGAGGGAGTTATCAACAATAAAAAGGCGGTTATTATCAATAGTTGCGAGTTCCTCTACAACTTTTTCAATCGGGCGGGGTCGGAAATTACGTCCGCCGAGATACGACACTGCGCAAGGATAGCAGCTAAACCTACAACCTCGGGAAGCGTGGAACAGGTCGACCATCTGTACGCCCTTATGATTGTACAGTTCGCGCTTATACAAGTCACGACGCGCCGGTCCCACCAGATCAATAGAGGGTTGATTCCCCATAAAGTTATAGACTTTTTTCAGTTTATTGTTTTTCAAATCGTTAAAGACATTCTCCATTCGTCCCTCGGATTCACCGAGAAAAATACTGTCGGCATGTTGCAATGTTTCTTCAGCATGCAACATAGTAGAGATTCCGCCGAACATCAGCGTTTTACCTCGTTGTCTATACTCATCGGCAATAGCCCAACCGCGTTTAACCTGTGTAGTGAGCATCATTGAGATACATACTACATCACACTCGTCATCGAAGTTCAGGTCTTCCACGTTTTCGTCTGTAAAGGAGACATCTACATAGTCGGGTAATGACGCTGCAAACACCACGGGGCCGTGAGGCGGCAGATTAAATGTCGTCTGGCCGGGTAATTTTTTCCATTTCGGATAAATTATTTTAACTTTCATATCTTAATATTTATCTATTTCGTTAATAATTTCATTTAAGCCAAGAAACTCTGCACAAGTTATTGCTGCTCCAATAGTTACACCAAGAATGCCATGCGAGTTTATATTTTGTCCCGTCATAAACAAGTTAGGGATTTTTGTACGTTGAGAGACCAGGGTCTGTGTCGGAAAATTTTTATCTCTTATAATGCCATACATCGAGCCGTCCTGAGTAGCGGTATAATCTCTATACGTCAATGGAGAAGAGGTCTCATAGCCTTCAATTGCCGTATTGATTCCGGGGAACGACTCCTCGAGCTTTGACAGCAGTTGTTGTGCCTTCATCTCTTTAAAGGCCTTGTAATCTTCGCCTCTGCTACCGACGGTAGTATCTGTCCACTGTCTAACCTCGTCGAACCGCATATATCCTATTAACTCCGCACTTTGAGCATATTGCGGATTCTCTTTATGACACTGATGCATATAAAGATAGCTCTGAGGGTACTTCTCTGCATCGTAATTGTTAGCGCGCCACACATCCCCCTCCTCATAAAAATAATAGTTGTAATTTAGATATGGGGTCGTGTTTTCTTTAAACTTAATATAGACGGTAAAATTTGAGATAGTATTTTCAAGCGCATTAATACGATCGCGATAAGCTTTACGTATTAAACGCGAATCTATCATCGACAGCATCTTATGGGGATGAATATTAGAAATAAAAGAATCCGCCTCTACACGCTCGCCATTGGTCAGATTCAAAGCTATCGCCTTATTATCATCACAAATGCATGATTTCACTTCGCAATTTGTGAAGATCTCCCCTCCGAAGGAACGGATGGATTTAGCAAGGGAGTTAGCAATGGCGTCACTTCCACCTACAATACGATAAGCGCTCTGAATATAAAAATTATTTATCAGCGCATGTATATATGTAGGAGTCTTATCCTTAACACCGGCATAGAGCGGCAAATTGCCTGCCAGAACATTTCCGAGGACCGGATTTGTTGTAACTGAGGCGATAAACTCATTGACACTCGTCTTGATATAGTCGGCATCAATAAAAGTATGTGTACTTATGTTGCGCATATTATACAGAGGAGAAGAGGCTGCAATCTGTCTCACACGAGCGACATAGTCCTCTATATCTCTACGATTATTCGGGAAGCTGCAGCTCAAGGCCTCCATAAAGGCTTCATATCCGGAAGCATATTTATATCGCTGTCCTGCCAAAGAGATCACATCATAGCCGTTCTTATCGAGGGGGCTCACTTTAACATCATCCAATATATGCAGAAAATTAAAAAGTTTATGCAGGATTTGTCCTTCCTGGAGGCTTCCTATATAATGCATGCCTGTATCAAACTTAACGCCGAAGCGTTTAAAGGTTTGCAGGCAACCTCCTATTTGCGGGTTTTTCTCCAACAATGCCACCTTGTAACCTTTCCGCGACAAGATGTAACCGCAGATTAAACCGCCCAAGCCGGTACCGATTATTGCTATATCATACTTTTTATCCATGGACTAAATCGTTTTCGTCAATAACACAGTCAAAGGTCACATTGTCAGGCAGGGTATCCACATAATGCAGGTTTCCGGTAACGGATATGCAGTTTCTGGCGAGGGCGATATTATCGCCATCTTCATCTATAGCAAACACCTGCAGATTTTTTTTCACTAAAGCAGTAACTAACGAGAATTCGCCTTGTCCGCAATGAGTGATAAGGACCTTGCCGCTGTCGGGCAATTTCTCTATCTCTAAGGTCCACAACGGCAAATCTCTCAATCGTCTGCGACATCTTATTTCAACGCTTCCGCCCTTATAAATATAATTGAATAGGACCAGGCTCTTAAAATATTCCGGTGTTTCTGTCTCTTGTATTAACGTCTGGTATCTCGTCACAAAATAAGCACGCATCTTGCTTGCAGTCTCCAAAGGAGACACTCCCGCGAGTTCTTCCGGAGTAATTCTTTTATCTATCGACACGGTGACAGTACCTTTTCGGAGCAGAAACTCTTTTTTGGGGAGGATATGTCCTATCCCGTGAGTTACAATCGGCAAGACATCAAGATTAAGTTGCTTAGCCAAGAAAAAAGCCCCTTGATGAAATCTCAGTATAGACGTATCGAGGGAACGGGTTCCCTCGGGGAATATCAGCACCGAATAGCCTCTGGCGACAAGTTCTTTTAATTTCGGTATGTTTTTCTCTATTCCGTCTGCGACAGGCAGATAATCTGCGAATTTCAATATCCACCCGTATAAAATTGAGTTGCTGACCCATTTATTGGTAAGGACAACTATTTTAGGCGACAACATCAAAAGATACATCAGGTCGAGATGAGACTGGTGGTTACAGACAATAACAGAAGGCTTATCAAAAGTCTCCCTCTCTTCATTAACAACCTTATAGGACACCTGAGGCAACAGCATCGCCAAAAACTTAAATGTTCTACACAGTATTACGTGAAACCGATATTTACATTTCTCACCTCGTTTGCCTATCGTCATCATAACAAAGCCAATTATCGTTATGATTATTGAGCCTATCAGAAAGACCAGAAATGAGAATCCTGTTTTTATCAGCCCCCAAAAAGTAACAGGGACACTTCGCCATTTTCCTTTTTTCTTTGTGAACCATCTGTATATTAGTGGAGGAAAAATATATGCCATCGCTACCACTGACAGCATGCCGACAATGGTAACCTCGGCAAGCGATCTCATAGCCGGATGCTTTGCAAAGATGAGCATGCCAATACTGATAAACATTATTGACGACGACAATAAGATGGAATTTTTAAATTGAGCAAGCATCTTCCGTCCATAACGGTATTCATACATCATACCTTCGGTAACAAAGATAGAAAAATCGTCGCCCTGACCGAAAATAAATGTAGCCAATATAATATTTACAATATTGAATTTCAAACCGGTCATACCCATAATACCCAATATCCACACCCATGCGACCGCCAACGGTATAAAAGCCATGATACTTATTTCAAGACGGCCAAAGGATATGAGGAGAAAAACGAAAACTATGCATCCGCAGATATACAACACATAATCAAAATCATCAGAAAGGGCGTTGACCATACGCGCCGCTATTGAACTGTCTGTGAAAGCAAAGATATCGTCATTGATGGCATTAAGTGACTGCTCTACGGATTTAAAAGAGTCCTTGTTTACCGCCAGCATATTATAAATCATCGCCTTATTACCGTCTACCACCACATAAGAATCAGCCAAATCATGCATTACCGGAGCGAAATAGTCGATCTCCTGCGGTTTAAAGTCACGCATGACCATATCTCTAAATCTGTTAAAGGCTTCCATTCTGAATCCCACCTCAGGTGCAATAGCATCAAAATCCGTCAGAAACTTGGCACGTCGGTCTTGCCAAAAGGCGTTCCACTGTGCCAGCCTCTGCTCCTGCATAATCTGTGACGGAAGAAAATCCCCCACCCCGCTGACCTTGTTAATTTTTTCTGCCGCAACGAGCGAATCTATAGTAACAGACACGATCTCGTTGTTTCTAAGTGCCTCTCCGACATTTTCTCCTTCTGCGATACAATATAACATTAAAGAAGTTGTATCAGATTCGGCGACAAGCTTGGCGAAAGTCTCCCGTTGTTCGTCGGTCATATAGTTGATAGCATGCATATCCGTTTCAAAGGCAGTGTGTTTACTAAAAAAGAAGAACACGACAGTGAGTATGACGACAGGTAGCACGATATACATTTTTGTTTCAGGGGCAAACTCAGCGACTCGTTTAAAAGCGAGTTTTCCCCCATGGGACGTCTTCATGCGTTTTGAAGGAAGAAAATGCGGCAGGAAGACAAGCACGAACAAGATTGTTCCCACGAGTAGCAGAGACGCGAAGAGTCCCAAATCTTTCATAGCATCGGAACTAATAAACAAAAGGCTCATAAAAGCTCCGACGGTAGTGATATTTCCGATCAGAAGAGGATTTACGATATCCTTGATAATTTGTTCCTTATCGGCAGTACGCTTAAACTGCGACAAAAAATGTATAGGATAATTGATAGCGATACCAAAAATTATTGAAGCCACACCAACAGCAATAATAGAAACGGGATTTTTAACCAGGGCAATCACGGCGAGGGCAAACAATCCGCCGAAAAGAACTGAAATAAAAATAAGTGAGATACTTCTAAAATTGCGGTAATAATAAATCAGCAGGGCTAAAATGAATAGCAGCGACAGGGCAATTGCCACAAAGCTATCTTTTTTGATACGGGAAGAATTGGTAAGCGACACTAATGATGCGCCGAAATCGCTCATAGACACTTGCCCGTTTAGTTCACTTTCGACATCTCTCATCGTTTTATCGATATTAGCTATCAGTTTGCCGTTATTATTAGTTTCGCTCACGGGGTAGTTCGAGTTGATGATCACGACAGCTTCTGTCTCCTCCTTATTAAAGAGATAATCGTCAATACGATGATATTGATCGCTAAGTTGAAATCCGGAGAGTTCTTTAAGCACATTAGAGGAAAAGAACAGCGGGTCGGAGAGTATCACCGTCTGGAGCATAGAGACAGGGGCGGATAGCAACATTTTGTCGTTATTAAGTTGGCGTCGGATATTTTCTTCCGAGAGCAAGGAATCCATACGCACGTAGTCGGCATCCGTCAGAAAATAAGGCATATTATTGATAACGAACCCTGTAACAGCATCAATCTGCTGCTGGCTTACGCCATAAAAGATTTCTTTGATATAGCCTGCAGTGTCGCCGTCATTCATTTTCTCCACGAATAGTTCCACGGCATTGATAAGCAGGTCGTAATCTACATTCTGCGGGTTTTCGACATCTTTAATATTTACAATAATTTTATTTGAAGAGCCGAGGTGTTGGTAAGCGTAATTAACTCTCTTATTGTCGCCATTTTGCGGCAAAAAGCTACTAATATCTTCCTCAAAACGCAATCGGGAAGCCCCGTATATAAAAGAGAGGACCAGCAGCGAAAAAATCGTCCACAGTGCAACCGGATGACTATGCAAAAAGCGATATATATTTACAAAAAGTCGTCTCATCTCCGTTTTCCTTTCAGGTAATTAACAAACATCGCCGGGTAGCCATATATTACAGCCGAGACGCATAGGCAAGTATTAAGCAGGCTTATACGTATAAAATCGCGTGTCGGTCTGAAATGAGATACGCGGTCTTTCGGAGCAGGATAAAATACATTTATGTCGAGAGGGATTATTTTAACTCCGCGCCATGTGCTTCTGACAAGAATTTCCAATTCCGTCTCATAGCGTTTTGTAAGCAGATGCATTTTCCCCATCTTTTGCAGGGGATAGAGTCTGAATCCCGTTTGTGTATCGGGTAACTTTCTCCCTGTCTGGAGTGTAAACCAAAAATTAGAGAACTTGTTGGCAAAGGTGTTTTTTTTAGGCATTCCCTCACAGCCAAGTTTGCGACTTCCTATGAGCATAGCGTCGGGATTTTTTTCTATTGCAGAAATGAATAATGGAATATCCGAAGCGATATGTTGTCCGTCGGAGTCGATGGTAACAGCATAGCGGAAGCCTTTTTCGGAGGCTGTTATAAAAGCGCGTCTGAGGGCATATCCCTTACCTCGGTTTTTTTCGTAGGAGATAACGGTGACATCGGTACGATTATTAAGGATATCGGAGGTATCATCAGTAGAGCCATCGTTAACGACAAATATATCAGGACAATACTGCAGCACTGAATCGATAACTTTTTCGATGGTAGTCGAGTTGTTATAAGTCGGAATAATTGCACAAACATCCTGAGTTTTCATATTAGAAGACCTCCATTTTTATTTTAGCGAACACAGTATCAGCATGGTATGTCACCGCAGTAAGGACGCATCTATTGTCGGCGCAGGCTTCGCGGTGAATTTTGAAAGACACGACAG
>JAQVPY010000227.1 GCA_028701815.1 Bacteroidales bacterium
CTTCATCAATAATATCATCGTCGTTTTCGGCGATTTCGTTAAGTTGGTAGTCGTACAGGACGACTTTCATTTCGGTTGCTTCAATAAACATAATAATTAAAATTTTCGTGAAACTCTGTGAATAATCGCGTATTTGGCATTAGAAGAACGGGTGTTGCGGCTCAGCATCCAAATGGCAGATTCGAGGGCATCGGGCGCGTCATCGTGAGCCTTGCTGCCTCGTTCAAACATTAGCAGTTGTTCTTCTAAAACTTTCATTCCGGGAGTGTCTTTTTCCTTTTCGTTAAAGATGACAAGGTTTCGTTCAAAAAGTGGTTGCATGGCTTCAATACGTGCAAATTTGTCGGGCTTCTTGCGTGCATCGCCACGGATCGGCACATGATGCCCGATGGCATTACCGACTTTTGCGAACTCGTCCAACATCAAATCCTGCATAAAATTGCTCTCCATGTAGTACATTACCGGAACTTTACCGTCAATGTAATCCATAATATCATAATGCCAAGCAATCATATTGCTGACAGAAGTTTGGTCGGCAAATACCTTTAATATATGGAATTGCCCTGTTGGCGTTTTTCCGGCTAAAACAGTGGCTTTGTAGTCGCTATTTTGCGAGTTCTTGAACGAGGGGTCGGTATAGCATATCAGCTGACGATATTCTTTGAGCGGCAGCATTTTGCCGTAATGAATATTTTTCATCGAAAACACACTGCCTTCGGTCATCGGATTGTTCATCATCTCCTTTTGGAAATTTCGCTCTCCGGACATCTCACGCAGGGATTTTATTTCTTCGAGCGTGTAGTTTTCTTTCCACGTGGGTTGACCTTTTTTGTCGAGTATATTGACAACGGTGTGATGAACTCCCGGACGAGCGACAATATTTGTCAAAATTGAAGTTTTTGCAATTCTATTGCCTACAAGGATAAAGCGACCTCTGCCTGCTTCCATAGCGTAAAACAAAGCCGACAAAACCCATTCGGTATAATTATCGACACGGCGGCCATTGCATACCATTTCGTCATCATCAATATCGTCAATGACTATATAATCGGGACGGCGACCGTTATTTTTCACGCCACGCGGCGACTGCCCCCGACCGACAGCGGTAAAATAGCAGCCGTCAACGGTTGTAAATTCGCCTTCCGCCCAGTTTCCTGTTTTGATTTGATTGCCCCAATCACGAATATAAAGTTCGTTGAATGCGAGTTGTTGTTGCAGATCTGCCAAAAGACGAGTGGCAGAATCTTCATTTTTTGAGACGAGAATCATCGTATAAAACTGTCGTTCTTTTTGGATTTTGAGCCACAGCGGGACAAAAACGCCCATGTGGGTTGATTTAGCGTGTCCTCTTGCCCATTCAAAAACAGCACGTGTATTTTTGTTTTGTAAGATGTAATTGGCAGCATCTATCTGAAATTTTCCGCATTCGGTTCTGGCAATGTCGGGAAAATAGGTAGATACAAAGTAGGCATAATCACGTCTTGCACGCTCTTTTCGGCGGTTTTGCTCTAATATGGTTTCGCTTATGATTGAAGTTCCACGTTGTATTCGCTCACAATGTTTTTCCCAATTTTTGTAAATTTCGTTATTGGTTATATTCATGCTGTTTTTTTGTGCAAAAAAACCGTTAAAATCACTTTTATAAAAATATATATATCAAAACGATAATCATATTTTAGGGTAAAAAAACAGAGTGTTTATTTTGCAAATAAAATAACATCACATGGCGACAAAAGCAGAAATGGAAAATAAAAAAGAATTGGCAAGATTGTACTATTTACAAGGCGAAACGCATAAAAGTATAGCAGCTAAGACAGGAGTAAGCGAAGTAACTATCGGTAAATGGGTAGATAAAGGCGGTTGGGAAGCCAAACGTGCCGGCATTAATGTTACTCGTCCCGAAATAGTAAATAAAAATTTAGTATTGATAAGCAAGTTACTTGACCGTTTAAATGAAGAAGAAATTGATCTTAAAGATGTCGGTAAAATAGTTGACCAAATTAGCAAATTAGCAGCAGCCATTGAACGCATTGATAAGAAAGCAAACGTAATTGATGCTATTGAAGTATTTACTGCTTTAAATAAATGGTTGGAACAACGCATGCAATGGGACGATAAAATCACTCCGGAATTATTGCGACAATTCAATTATTATCATGAATTATATATATCAGAGCAAATTACTAAATAGTTGATAGTTGAAAGTTGAAAATTGAAAGTTTAAATTATGGGAAAGAATAAAACATTTGTGATGTGCGACAGCGGCAAGACCAATAGTTATGGTTTTCGTATAGATTTGCAGGGAATGGACATGAGCCGTTTTGACAATAATCCGGTAATGCTGTATCGCCACAACAGCGAAGATCTGATCGGGAAATGGGAAAATATACGTATCGAAGATGGCAAACTGATGGCAGATCCTGTTTTTGATATGGAAGATGAAACTGCGAAAAGAGTGTATAGTCAAGTAAATCGCGGGTTCCTTAAAGGTTGCAGCGTTGGTATCATCATTAACGAAATGAAAGAAACCACCAAAGAATTTGTGGCAACCAAAACGGAGCTTTTAGAGGCTTCTATTTGTGCAATTCCCAGCGATGCTGGAGCCGTGGTTCTTTACGATACAAACCGCAATCAACTTACAT
>JAQVPY010000069.1 GCA_028701815.1 Bacteroidales bacterium
ATTTCTTCCCTGAAAATTTTGCCTAAATAATCGGCTTTTTCAGCGAGCTTTTCTTCTTTGATGACGGTTAGAGCTGCAACAGCCACTCTTGCCGCTACGGGGTTCCCTCCGAAAGTGGAGCCGTGTTCACCCGGTTTGATGCAAAGCATGATGTCGTCATCTGCAAGTACTGCAGAGATTGGCATTGCCCCACCTGAAAGTGCCTTGCCAAGGATAAGTATGTCCGGGCGCACGTTTTCGTGGTCACAAGCTAACATTTTTCCTGTTCTTGCAATACCGGTCTGTACTTCGTCTGCAATATACAACACATTGTATTTCTTACATAATGCGTTTGTCTTTGCCAAATATCCTTCATCAGGAACATATACGCCGGCTTCGCCCTGAATGGGCTCTAATATGAATGCTGCAATATTGGCGGCGTCTTTTTTCAACTCAGCCTCTAAAGCGTTGACATCATTATAAGGAATTTTTATGAATCCGGGAGTGTAAGGACCGTATCCTGCATAAGCGTCAGGATCGGTCGACATGGATATGATAGAAATCGTTCTTCCGTGGAAATTGTCGTTGCAGCAGATGATCTTTGCATGATTTGCAGGAATGCCCTTCTTCATATATCCCCATTTTCTGGCTAATTTTAAAGCTGTTTCATCAGCTTCAGCACCTGAATTCATTGGTAATACCTTGTCATATTTGAAAAATTCCGTTATGAATTTCTCATAAACACCAAGGCAATCGTTATAAAAAGCCCTTGAGGTCAGAGTAAGAGTTTCACATTGGTCCTGCATCGCTTTTACAATGGCGGGGTGACAGTGTCCCTGGTTGACGGCTGAATATGCCGACAGAAAGTCATAATACTCTCTTCCTTCAACGTCCCACACTTTGGCACCACGTCCTTTAGCTAAAACAACAGGTAGAGGATGATAATTATGAGCACCATATTTATCTTCCATTGCAATCAATTCTTCAGAATTAAATTTTTGTGTCATGATATATATATTTTAAAACTTTGCAAAGGTAAGTATTTTCTTTCAATATTAACGATTAAGAAAGACGATTTACCTTAATAAATTCAAGATAAAAGTTGGCAATTGTCTCTATGCCCTTATAAAAATTATTTAACGGGTAATTTTCATTGGGAGAATGTATTGCATCTGAACTCAATCCGAAGCCCATCAAAATGCTCTTTACCCCTAATATGGTCTCAAAACCCGCAATAATAGGAATGGAACCGCCACTGCGTACAGGTATAGGAAGCTTGCCGTAAACGTTTTCAAAGGCCTTCTCCGCCGCCTGATATGCCGGTAAATTTATCGGACAGCCATAAGCCTGTCCTCCGTGCATCTCGGTGACTTTAACCGTTACATAATCCGGAGCAACCTTTTCAAAATACTCTTTAACTAAACGGGAAATTTTATGATTGTCCTGATTCGGTACCAGACGACACGAGATCTTTGCAGTCGCTTTTGACGGCAAAACCGTCTTGGATCCTTCTCCCAAATATCCGCCGTAAATGCCGCATACGTCAAAAGTAGGTCTAATCCATGCCCTCTCATTGGTGGTATACCCTTTTTCACCCGAAAGCTCTTTAACTCCTACTCCCTGTTTATACGCGATATCATCATAAGGTGCCTGTCCCATAAGTTCTCTCTCTTTGTCGGTGACTTCTATCACATCGTCATAAAAGCCCGGAATGGTGATATGCTTGTTCTCATCTAAAACGTCGGAGATCATCTTGCATAAAACGTTTATAGGATTTGCTACCGCGCCTCCAAAGATTCCCGAATGAAGGTCTTTGTCGGGACCGACAACTTCTACTTCCCAATAGGCTAAACCGCGAAGTCCGGCAGTAATAGACGGAGTGTCGGGACCAATCATGCTCGTGTCGGAAACGATAAAAACGTCGGCTTTATGCATCTCTTTGTGATCTTCACAAAATTTATACAGATTGGTGGAACCTATCTCTTCTTCACCATCAATGAGGAATTTTACATTACATGGCAGGGTGCCAGTCTTTACAAGAAGTTCAAAAGCTTTTGCGTGCATAAAACTTTGCCCCTTGTCGTCATCAGCCCCGCGGGCCCAGATATACCCGTCTTTTACTACAGGGTTGAAAGGTTCTGTGTGCCACAATTCTATCGGGTCAACAGGCATAACATCCATGTGACCGTAAACGAGTACTGTGGGTAAACTTTTGTCGATGATCTTTTCGCCATAGACGATGGGATTGCCCTGTGTTTCAAAGACTTCAGCCTTGTCGCCGCCGGCTTTCAAAATGGACTCTTTCCAGTATTCCGCCGCACGGTACATGTCGGGCTTGTTTTCTGCTATGGAACTTATCGATGGTATCTTTATCAATTCAAATAATTCTGCGAGAAAACGATCTTTGTTCTCTTCAATGTAATTTTTAATGTAATTCATGATGGTTATTATTTATCAGTTAATATTCAATCTTATTAGTAGAAGCTTTCCATTCACCAAATACTTTTATCGCCTCTTCTCTGTCGTGCTGCTCCACAGGAATGGAGCGACGGTCTTCCGACAAATCAAACTCCTTGTATATGAAAGAGTCGTCGAAACCCGCTTTTTCCGCATCATATCTGTCGGCGGCATAATAAATCTTACTTATACGCGCCCAGTAAATCGCCCCGAAACACATCGGACACGGCTCGCAACTGGTATATATCTCACATCCCTCAAGATGAAAAGTGTTTAACGTCTTGCACGCGGCGCGTATCGCTACTATCTCTGCATGCGCCGTGGGATCGTTGTCAATGGTTACATGATTCGACCCTTTGCCGACAATCTTTCCGTCCTTTACTATTACCACTCCAAATGGTCCCCCCCTGCCGGTCTCCAGACAGTCGTCGGATAAATCGATGGCCTTCATCATAAATTCTTTGTTATACATCTGTCAGGAGTTTACATCATTTTTTGTTACTAACACCTTATCAATTCGCGCACCGTCCATATCCATGACTTCAACAGTAAGGTTGTTCCATGAAATCTTTTCCCCTGCTTTCGGGATTCTTTGTAGCACATCTAATATCAACCCACTGATGGTTAGGAAGTTGTATTTATCATACAGGTCTTCCATGTCAAAATAGGCAAGAAAGTCGTAGAAAGAACATTGACCGTCAACCAGAATAGAGCCGTCCTCTCTTGGAATGATGTCTTGTTCTTCCCCTACCGCCGGCATGTCGCCCAACAGAGCTTCTACAATGTCCTTTAGAGTTACAATGCCTGCGACACTGCCAAATTCATCGGTTACAATGCAGGAACGTAGACGTACTTCTTTTAGCTGCTCTAAAGCGTCATATACGCTGAGGTTGTCAGGAAGATAAAGAGCAGGCTGAATAATATCTGTCAGATCGAAGTCGGGTAAATCGACTTTTCCGAAAAGGTCTTTAAGAAAAACGACCCCTATAAGGTTGTCAAGTTCTTCCCTTGATACAGGGTACATATTGTACAGAGTGTCTTTAATTTTTTTATCGTTAATTTCCTTTTTATTGTTTATGTCGAGCCATACAATCTCACTGCGGTGAGTCATAATCGACTCAATCGTCCTGTCGCCAAGATTGAACACACGTTCGACAATAGACTGCTCTACTTCTTGAATCTCACCGTCTTCGGTGCCTTCCTGTATGATGGCCTTGATTTCGTCTTCAGTCACTTTGTTGTTGTCAGGTGCAATCTTGAAGAGTTTTACCAAACCCGAAGTGCTCTTAGATAATATCCATACGAAGGGAGAGCATACTTTTGAAAGAAAGTGCATGGGGGATGCAATGCCTTTGGCGACCTTTTCAGGATTACTCATGCCGATTCTCTTTGGCAACAGCTCCCCGAAAATTAAGGTTAAATATGTTACAAAGACAACAATTATTATCTGTGAGATCGCTAAAGCAGTGCTCATCGAAGCCCCCATCTTAATGAATAAAGGAGCCATGTCTTCAGCAAAGGCTTCTCCTGAAAATAAACCAGTCAGAATGCCTACAAGGGTTATTCCTATTTGGACAGTCGATAAAAAGGCGTTGGGATTCTTTATCAGCCGGAGAACCGACGAGGCTCTTTTATCCCCCGTCTTTTCATCAGCCTCTAACCTCGATTTTTTTGATGAGACAACAGCAATTTCGCTCATCGACAATACGCCGTTAAGCAAAATTAAAGCTAAAATTATTATTATTTCCATGAAATTATTGAATGTCTTTTAAAATGATCTTTTCATCGATATATTTTTCAATCTTTTGATATAGATGCATTCTGTCTTTTCCCCTTACATTATGCTCATGCCCCGGATAGACAAAATAGTCCACTTGTTTTCCAAGTTTTATGCACTTGTCTATAAAGGTCAGACTGTTTTGCCATACAACAACGGGGTCGGTGGTGCAATGAATAATCATCAGGTTGCTTGCGAGATTGTCTGCATAGTTCAACAGAGATGCGGTTTCGTATCCTTCCGGGTTTTCTTCAGGCGTATCCATATATCTTTCTCCGTACATAACTTCATAATATTTCCAGTCGATTACCGGCCCCCCGGCGACACCTGTAAGAAAATATGAAGGGTGTTTCAGTAGCAATGAGATGGTCATAAATCCGCCGTAACTCCATCCGTCAACGGAGAATTTCTCCTTGTCTACATAAGGGAGGGAGCATAAATATGATACACCTTTCATCTGGTCGTCGACTTCAAGAGTGCCTAAATTTCGGTGAATACACTGCTCAAATTCGCTGCCGCGATAAGGTGTACCCCTGTTGTCGAGCGAAAATACTATATAGCCGCGCTGCGCCCAGCGTAAATCCCAGAAACCGGCTCCGCCGTTCCATGAATCCGTTATCATCTGTAAATGGGGGCCTCCATAAACGTAATAGAATACAGGATATTGCTTTGTCTTATCAAAGCCGGGTGGAGTAATCATCCTGTAAAATAAATCGCTGCCATCATCGCTTTTTATTGTGCCGAGTGTAATATTGCCAACGGCGTAATCGGCTAATACATCCGTGTCTTTAAGAAGCGTCTTAACCAACTTTCCCTTTTTATCGACAATATTAATTATACGTGTAACGTCCGTGCTGCTGTATCTGTCTATAAAATACGATTTGTCGTATGAAAAGATTGCCCCGTGAGTCCCGTGCTCGGTCGTTAAACGCTGTATCTGCATGTTGCCTGCCTTTATAGAATATATGTTTCTTTGAATGGGACTCTCCATAGTGGATTGTATGAAGAAATAATCTTCCTTCGGACTAAAACCGTAAAAGTCTGTAACCTCCCACTCACCTTTAGTGAGCTGCTTAATCATATTGCCTTCAGTATCATATAAGTACAGGTGATTCCATCCGTCGCGACGCGATTGCCAGATAAATTTACTCTTGTCTTTTAGCACAAAAGCAAGTGGCATAGATGGTTCAACATATTGCTCGTCGGTTTCTTCAAATAAAGTCTTCACGAGGCTGCCGGTGACTATATCGTATTTGTTCAATTTAAGGTGGTTCTGCTCCCTGTTTAAAATTCCTATATAAACGAATTTTTCATTCGGATCCCACGAAATACATGTCAGATACTGGTCGACAGGCTCGCCGGTGTTAAGATATACTGTCTCCCCTGAGTTGATATCGTAAATGCCAAGGGTGACCTGATGACTTGTCATTCCAGCCATCGGATATTTCATCGGCTTTTCTTCAGCGATACGCTCGGTGATGTCAACCAGCGGGTAATCGGTAACCATGCTCTCGTCCATGCGGTAAAAGGCAATATAGTTGTCGGCAGGCGACCAGAAGATGCCTTTTGTTATACCGAACTCACTTCTATGTACGCGGTCGCTTCCATATAAAATGCCCTCGCCTTCCGATTTCGCCACACAAATTTCCTTGCCGTCTTTTGTAAAAAACAGGTCGTTGCCCTTTGTGTAAGCATAATAGTTGTTTACATTGCTCTTTTCGGGATTGTTGCCTTCGGGTATGGCACAGACTACTTCGTAAGTGCGACTCTCCGGATAAAACCTGTATGCCTTTTTCTGATGGGTAAATAAAAAACTCTTTTCCGTTTCCCATGAAATATTCGGAAACCGTTTAAGCTCTGTAATCACTGTAACAGTAGATGTCTTAAAGCAATTATTGATGTCGGCTTTTGTGACGACAACAGATTTTTCTCCGTTTTTTACATTGTACTTAAACAAAGTGTCGTTTTCAACGTATGAAAAGTTGTTGCCGGTCGGCATCCATGATAAATTGTTCATGCTTTTCGGGAAAATGTCACTGTTCATGTAAATACAGTCCTCAAGCGTAAAATCCTTCGACTGACCGAATAGAAAAAATGTCGCCAAAAGACAACATACAATAGAAAGATATTTTTTCATTTCAGATAAAATAATATTTTACAAAGATAATAATAATTTACAATGGCAAAAAGTATATTTTTGCAGTTCAAATAATACAGCTATTTATGATGACGATTCAACCGATGACTTTCAATCATATTCAGACAAACACCTTTGTGTTGTCGGATTCCGATACGTTGGAGTCCATAGTAATAGATCCCGCTTTTTCCGAAGAAGCGGAACAGCAATATTTCGACGATTATATTAAGAAAAACGGACTTGCCTTGAGGGAGGCTCTTTTTACTCATCCTCATCCCGACCATCTTGTCGGGGGCAAATACATAGAGGAAACTTACGGACTGATTCCGAGGATAAATTCCTTAAGTCGCCAGCTGATTGAGGAACTTGTCCCCCAGGCTTGTATGATAGGTTTCGAGAATTTCACGCTCTGCGATTTGAATTATGACCTCGAAGATGGGGAGGCTGTTACTTTCGGACATTATTCTCTAAAGGTGATTTATCTGCCGGGTCATGCCGAAGGTAGCGTATGCCTGTATTGTGAGAAGGAGAAAGTTCTCTTTTCGGGAGATGCTCTGTTCAGGAGCAGTATCGGAAGGACGGATTTTCCGACAGGCGACTACGACCTTTTGATAAAAAATATCAAAGAAAAGATTTTTACGCTTCCGGAAGATGTCTATATTTTCCCCGGTCATGGGGATAGAACTTCGGTAAAATTCGAGAAGCGTTTCAACCCTTTTTTCAGGTAGGTAACACCTGCCAAGTTTCGCGCGCGCGCGCGAGTGGCGATATGACTGCTAATCAGTTGTTTACCGTTTGCGGATTATTATTAGACCGAGAAATGTAAGCACCCCGTTGACTAAAATCAATGCGAAGCCGAAAGGGAAAAGCATGTTAAGAAAATAACAGACTATGGGGGCAATTATGGCGACAACAGGGACATATTTATCTTTTAACTGAATCTTGGTGAAGAGTCCGATGGCAAAAAGTCCCAAGAGTGGTCCGTATGTATATCCCGCAATCATAAAGATAGTAGTTATGATGGAGGTGTTGTTGAGCTTTTTGAACAGCAGAATCAAAAATATCATTATGATGGCGAAGATGTAATGGACGGCGATGCGTATGTTCTTCTTTTTCGTTTCCGGGAGGTTTTTTCTTTTGCCGTTGAAATCAAGGAAGTCGATACAGAAGCTGGTTGTGAGTGCGGTAATAGCACCGTCGCCACTTGAATAAGCCGCTGAAATCAAGCCTATCATAAAGACAATTCCTGCTACGGGACCCAAGTAATTCAGCATTATTGTAGGAAATACCTGATCTGTTTGTGTCGGGTTGATGGCGATTCCGTGTTGTGACGCAAAGATATATAAGGCGCAGCCCATTACAAGAAACAGGAAGTTTACTGGGACTAAGCTGCCGCACATAAGGAACATGTTTTTTTGTGCGCTGCGCAGGCTTTTACAACTGAGGTTTTTCTGCATCATATCCTGATCGAGGCCTGTCATAGTGATTGCAATAAACGCCCCTCCGAGAAACTGTTTCAGATAGTGATAGCGACTGCCCCAGTCGGTAATTATCATTTCGGAATATTCGTGGTGAAACACCTGATTTAACATCTCCGAGAAGGAGACATTCAAAGAGCGGGTGATACAGAAGAAGCAAATCACCATAGAAGCGATCATAAATGTCGTCTGCAGGGTGTCTGTCCAGATGATGGTTTTGATGCCGCCTCGGAAGGTGTACAAAATGATTAATCCAACAAAAAAGGTTGTTGTTACCCAAAAGGGGACGTTCCATTTATCGAATATGAAGGTTTGTAATACATAAACGACTAAAAACAGTCGCCCCGCCGCCCCCATTAATTTGGAAATGATAAAGAACGAGGCTCCGGTATGATAGGAAGTGCTGCCGAAACGTTGTTTCAGATACGTATATATTGTTGTTACCTGCAGTTTATAATAAACGGGTAATAAGATTGTTGCTATGGCCGTATAGCCTAAAAGATAGCCGAAAACGACCATCATATATGAAAAATGTGAGTTATATACGTCGCCCGGGATGGAGATGAATGTCACTCCGGATAAGGAGGCTCCTATCATCCCGTAGGCAACTATCGGCCATGGCGATTTTCTCTCGCCTATAAAATAGCTGTCATTTTTAGCGCGGCGTGAAGTGATAAACGAGATGATAAATAACGCTACCGTGTATGATAAAAAACATAGAAATATAAGCTTTGGGGACATTATAATCTTTTTTTCTTAAATTTGTTTATGTCGTCTTTGGCTTCTTTTGCGAAAGTTGCTAAAGACGTGTAATTAAAATCGGCACTGTCGTCGGAGTTGCCGTCATGGTTGATAAGAACGACAGTCATGTTAAGTCTCTTTCCAAATTCGATGTCGGTAATTGCGTCGCCAACCATTATCGAGTTGGCAAATACAATATCAGGAAAATCTTTTTTGGCGTTATACCCCATGCCGGTAGCAGGTTTTCTGCGGGGGGAATTTTCGGAGGCAAGGTCGGGACAATAGTAAATGCCATCTATTTTTCCGCCGACTTTTTCTATCTCGCGGCACATATAACTGTGAACGGCATCAACATCAGCGGCAGTCATGACTCCTTTTTTTATTCCCTGTTGGTTTGATATTATTATGATATGTCGGAAACATCCTGTTAAAAAGGCTATAGCTTCTTTTGCTCCGTATTCAAAGACGAACTCGTCGGGTTTTGTGACGTATCCGCCAACAATTCTTTTATTGATAACGCCGTCTCTGTCTAAAAACAGTGTGGGGACATCATCAAGTTCATCCGTTAGTATTTGGGGGGCGCGATAATAATCGTCAGGGACACCTATGTCGATAAATTTAGCGTCAAAATCCTGCGCAAAAACGGTTTTTGAGGTCTTTTCCAGAAAATCTTTTTCGAAAGAAAAAACGTCGGGATAGTTGCATAGCAACGATTTCTTCATCAGATATACGCCTCCGTTAATAAGGCCTTCTCCGGATTTTACTCCTTTTTCCTGAAAAGACGTCACGATGTTATCGGTTACCGTCACATTGCCATATCTCGACACGTCGGTCATCTTTCTTAAGCTGAGGGCTATCTCGGCATTATGTTTCAAAAAAAAGTCGGAGAAGCCGATGAGGTCGATGTCGAAAAGGGAGTCGCCGTTAAGGACAAAGAAATAATTGTCTTTAATAAAAGTGCTCGCGCGTTTAATAGCTCCCCCGGTGCCTAAGGGAGTGTCTTCTACGGCATAGGAAATATTAATAACATTTTTGTAGTTGTTGCCGAAATAATCTGAGATATGGTTGTGCATGTAGCCTATGGAGAGCACCACTTCGGTTACATTATAAGACATCAGATAATCGAGGATATATTCGAGAAACGGTCGCCCGTTTATGGGAGCCATAGGTTTAGGCAAATCTTTTACGACAGTTTGCAGTCGTGTTCCGAAGCCGCCGGCTAATATTACGGCACTATTTATTATCATTGGCGAATAAAGTTGATTCTACTATTTCGCAGATAGCATGGCCGATGGTGATATGTGCTTCCTGAATACGTGGGGTGTCAGTAGAAGGTACATTTACGAGGTAATCGCAGAGGTCTTTCATCTTACCGCCTGTTTCGCCTGTCATAGCGATTGTTTTAATGCCGTGTTCTCTACAATAGTGTAGAGCTTCTATTAAATTTTCGGAATTTCCGGAAGTAGAGATGGCTATAAACACGTCGCCTTTTTTAGCGTGGGCTTCGAGGGCGCGGGCGAATATTTTGTTGTAGCCGTAGTCGTTAGCCACAGCTGTAAGATAAGAGGTGTTAACGTGGAGGGCTTCAGCGTTGAGAGGGGGGCGGTCGAAATAATATTTTCCCGAGAGTTCGGCGGCGATATGTTGAGCGTCGGCAGCGGAGCCGCCATTTCCGGCGAGGAAGACTCCTTTTCCCGACTTGAAGGCTTTAGTCAGTATCTTAGCACAGTCGGCAATCCTTTTAATAAACGTCCGGCTGTCTCGTATCGTCTGTTTCGTTTCTATGGAAGCATCAAGTGCTGTAATGATTCTTTTCGTAGCATTCATAAAGCAAGCGGCGGGATTAAATTCGTTTTTCTACGAGATAGACATTTCTTGTTGAGGAGTCGCGTGCGATCATTTCGCCGAGGAATCCGGTGAAGAAAGAGAGGGCTCCCAAAACCATACATAGCAGGCAAAAATAAAACATCGGGCGCGAGGTCATGCCGTAA
>JAQVPY010000228.1 GCA_028701815.1 Bacteroidales bacterium
AAGGCATATAAACACATATGTGAATGCCATTCTAGTAGGTGTTCAATGCCATTGGAGTGAGGGTGATAATGCCATTGGGGTGCTGGGTTTTGGTTTCTCATAACTCTTAGCATTTATAATTATGATAGGCAATTTCTATCAGATTATATAAAACAAAATCTTTCGGTTTATACAACCCGAAACTTCCGAAACCCCTTGATATACGAAACCACTGAAAAAGTCAAGAAATCCACTGATTTACAAAAAGTCAGTGGATTTTTTGCGTAAAAAGTGGTATATTTAAAGAGTAATAAATCGCATAGATAGAGGGTTTGAGAGATGCTACGAACAGATAATCAGTTGAAATTTTCGGCATATGAAAACATATATGATGTTGTAATTCCGAGGGACAACTTGCTGCGTAAAATCGCAGAAACGATCGACTTTTCGTTTGTAAATCCGATGCTGAAAAGCAGCTATTGCGAAAACTTTGGGCGACCGGCAAAAGAACCGGAAATGATGTTCAAAATTATGTTTTTAAAGCGAATGTATGACTTATCTGATGAGGTGTTGGTTGATAATTTGAGCTACAATATGGCGTTCAAATACTTCATAGGGCTAGCGCCAGAGGACAGCACAATAGATTCCAGTCTACTTACAAAATTCCGAAAGACACGTATAACAGAGGACATTTTGGAAGAAATGTTAACCGAAACCATGCGACAGGCAATCGCAAAAGGGCTGGTGAAATCGCGCGCCATCATAGTGGATTCCACACACAGCTACAGTAAGGGAAACCCTGAAACTCCAACGCAAATATTACGGCGGATGACTAAAAACCTTCGTAAAGAGGTCTACAAAACACAGCCGGAGTTAGCCGAACATTTTCCTGAAAAGCCGCCAGAAACAGCGACAATAGAGGAAGAAATTGAATATTCTCACAAACTGACAAAAGTGCTGGCGGAGCGGCTTGACCATAAGGTAACTCAAAAACTTTTGAGCCATGTGAACAAATTGCTTGATGGGGATAAAATCAAAAGCATACAGTCAGAGACTGATGAAGATGCAACGATAGGACACAAGACCGCCGACAGCAATTTTTTCGGGTATAAAAGCCATTTAGCAATGACAGATGAGCGTTTGATTTCCGGCATAGAAGTGACAACCGGACGCGCTGCCGATACAAAAGAGCTGGAAAAATTAGTAGAACAATCAAAGAAAAATGGTGTAGTGGTTGAGGAGATTTTGGGCGATAAAGCGTTTTCAAGTAAAGACAATATTGATTATTGCGAAGGAAAAAACATAAAGCTAATATCAAGGCTGAACACAGTTGTGAGCAACGGAAACAGCAGGGATGATGAGTTTGTTTACAATAAAGATGCAGGGACGATGCAATGCCCAGAGGGACATTTGGCAATGCGATGCGAGGTTCGCAAAGGAAAATATGACAACCAATATTTCAACTACATTTTCAGTATTAAGACGTGCAAAAAGTGTCCGAGATACGGAATCTGCTGCAAAGAAGACGCAAAAGCAAAAACACACAGCATAACAATAATTGGCGAGACACGTCAAAAGCAATATGATTTTGAGCAAACTGAATACTTCAAGCAGCGGATTAAGGAGCGTTATAAAATCGAGGCAAAAAACGCTGAACTCAAACAATCTCACGGTCTTGCAAAATGCAAGTACGTGGGATTATTTGGCATGAAAACACAGATTTTCTTCACTGCATTTGTGGCAAATGTGAAGCGAATCGTGAAGTTAAATGAGATGGTGACAGCCTAATAGGGCTGTTTTTTCTCATATATTTTCCCGCAGCATGATATTGCAAGATAATAACTAAATTAATGGACTGCAAAAGCCAAAAGCACTCTTTTCACGACGTGAAAAGAATGCTTTTTCAGTGGCTTCGATAAAATCAGGGTTTTCGACGGGGGGTTCAAAATTGACCACCCAAGATGGCTCCCCCTGTTGGGTTTGAACCAACGACCCTCCGGTTAACAGCCGGATGCTCTACCGCTGAGCTAAGGAGGAATATTTCAGTTACATTTATATACAGTATTATAACCGAACGGTTGTTGTATTTTACACCACTAAATTTCATATACTTGCAGCACTAAACGCATACATTTATAACACTAAACTGTAGTTTGTCTTAAAAATGATCAGCGCCGGTCCGGCCGAAGCCGGATCGGCACTTTTTGTGTCGGCGTCTACCTATTTTCCCGGGCCGTCGCCAGCCAAGTATTTTCGGCACAAGCAAGCTTAACTTCCGTGTTCGGGATGGGAACGGGTGGACCCTCGCTGTAATCAACACCGACTATATAAAACAGTATTACTGCTTTATTCCATATTAATTTGTTTGTTGGCTTGGTGACCCGTAGCGGATTCGAACCGCTGTTGCCGGCGTGAGAGGCCGGAGTCTTAGGCCACTTGACCAACGGGCCATATTGCCGTCATTTGCGTTGCTTTATCCGGCTTGTTTAGCCATTTCGCAGCGCTTGGTCGGAACTGCTCTGACAGATTCTCGTTTATACCTTAACATATCCAAATCGGATATGCTTCAGTTAATTGGTGCACCATCAGGGACTCGAACCCGGGACACCCTGATTAAGAGTCAGGTGCTCTACCAACTGAGCTA
>JAQVPY010000229.1 GCA_028701815.1 Bacteroidales bacterium
GTATCTTCAATTTTTAGAT
This sequence comes from Bacteroidales bacterium, assembly GCA_028701815.1. Classification (GTDB taxonomy): domain Bacteria; phylum Bacteroidota; class Bacteroidia; order Bacteroidales; family BM520; genus RGIG7150. The sequence continues at coordinate 20 of JAQVPY010000229.1, forward strand.
TATCTATCATAATTATATTATACCTTATTCTTATTAATTTCTGCCAACCAAGAGTAGAAAAAGATTTCGGCCATTTGATCTTGATTTTCTCTTAGTTTGAGGATTTCTTCTTCTGATAATTCTTCTGCCGCACTTCCTAACGCTTCCTTAAATTCCTTCAAATCAATCATAAAGTGGTGTTAGAATGGCATTTCTCCTTGAGCAGGAGAATCCTTCGGATGAATTATTTCGTCTTCATCTTCTACTGAATTTACCCCACACCCCTCGACACTATATGATGTACCTTCAACTTCCATTCCATTTTCTTGCGGAATAACGACCATCTCCCGATTATCTTCTGTACTTTTTTCTTGAACAATAAGGCCCACTTGCTCCAACTGTGGCAGGATCTGTTGTCTGAGCTTTTGCATTCCTAGTGGTGTCTTATAAATTTCAAAATGCTTTTTAAGAATTTCTACTCTAGTTATAGAGTGTCTTTTACCTTCACCCCCTAAAAGTCTAGATAGATTATCGTCTCCAGGTTCGTTCCAAAGGACCATAATAATCTTTGAATATATTTCAAATAGATAAGGAGCTAAACCAAAATCTTGCCCATAAGATATCTTGTTCCAGAGGTTAAAACCATCATCAATATCTTTCTTGGTAGCCAAGATATAGTCACCACTCCTTTCTCTAAACCAAACATTGAGTAACGCAAATCCTTTAATAATTGAAATTACTTTTTTAATATCACGTTGTTGTCTTGGTCTAACACTTGCACCTTCTTTCAAATATAACTTCTCTAAATAATCTGTGTCTGGAATTCTTACATCAGAAATATTCTCTTGTTTTATTCCAATAATTCTACTTTTGAGTAATATTCGATTAGGATCAGAATTTAAATCATCATTGAATTTTTTACTATCAGAAGCTTTGATTATAGATTGCTTTATTCCTTGATAGATTTTTTCGTGTTCGATCGAAGGACTAAGCATTAAGAATCTTGTACTTTCTTGTTCGTCTATTCTCATTTCAGCACTACAGAAGTAAACGCTTGGAAAACCCAATAGAACAATGTTCTTAGTTTTATTTCCACCTTTTTGAGCTTTGTCGGTTATCTTTAATCTAGATTCTTTTTCATCATGAGATAGAAGTGGCCTTAGTCTTGAGATTAGTGCTTGGTCTGGCATATCAGTGAAGATTAGAATCTTCTTAGATAAATCTACAACTATTTCATTCTTTTCTTTGTTATACAAACCTTGCTCATGGAAGAACGCTGTTGGGGAACAATATGCGAGAGTTATTATGTCTTCCTTCGGAAATAGATCAACAACAGATAATGGTATGTGTGATTTACCTGTAGAACTAGGTGCGTTAAAGAAGATGTTCATTTGAGAATCATCTGTGTAAGTAGTGAGCATTGATATAAATGTTACTATTTTATTTTCATCATCTTTCTTTATTGTCGCATCAAGGACCTTGCATACATCTTGTATATCTATTTCTTCAAAATCAGAAGTATCAATCTTTTCTGGATATGATTTTGCATATTTAGTAAACAAGTCATCAATAGGTAATCCTAGTTTGACCACATAGTCACCAAGATCTCCTTTTTCTCCTACCTCTTCGGGAAGAGTAATAATCGAAATATTTTTACATCCATTCTTGAGTAATTTACCTGCCATATTTAATGCTCCTGTCTTTCCTGCGTTATCGTTGTCGTAGCAGATATAGTATTCTAGCCCTGGGTTAAAATGTTCCATCCAATTATCCTTAGTTGTTCCTGCTCCATGTGTGCCACTGATACATTGAATACCATTAGACTTCATCAGTAGAGCATCCATTTCACCTTCAGCAATTAATACCTTATCAGTAGCCATTATTAGACTCTCCCAGTCGTATATTTGAGCTGCTACTTCATTATCAGAGCTATTACTTGGCCAAGTCATCTTCTTGTCACCGCAATTAGGATCTTGTCGGAGCTTAAAGAAAATATAATTGCCGTTTATATCTTTAATAGGGATAGCAATCCAACAAGTCCCGTATTGAAGCATATATCCAATCTTATGACTTTCTATAATCTCATTAGAAATACCTCTAAGATTTAGATATTTTATTATCTCATCTGGTAGCATTTCATGACACTTATCAACCATAGCAGGTGTGACTGTTCTTACATTCCTTTTTGGTTCTTCTTTGTTTTCAACTGTTGCGGCTAGATCTCCAAAATGTTTTTGCAGAGTAATAAGATTACCTTTTGCATCGCATTTTTTACATTGATACATTCCAGTTTCTGCATCAAAATACAAGTGACCTGTATTACCAACACTGTCTATATCACAATTCGAGAATATACATTTAACTACTAACTCTCCATTACTTTCTCTAAATGGAATATTCTTATACTCCAAATATTCCTTTATTTTTTTAATCTTTGTCATATTACTTTGAAGTGATTTTATTTTTCTTCGTAATACGACTTTTATTTTTGCTCTTTTTAGCTTCTTTCCTGAGTGAAGTCTCACGTATCCCTCTTTTTATCATCTGACTTCGATATTGACGCTCACGATCACTAATTAACTTATTAACACCGACACTAAAAACCTTAT
>JAQVPY010000230.1 GCA_028701815.1 Bacteroidales bacterium
TTTCAAACCTTGTTCCTGTTGTTTCTTAGTCATCTTATAATTGCGTTGTGCTTCATTAAGCTGCGCTTCTGCCAATTTGCTCATTTCGGAGTAATACAGCAGATTATAGTAGGCTTGAATAACTTCGAGGCAGATTTCGTCTTCCACTTGTTGCGTTGTTATCGCGCCTAAGGCTTTCGCGTTTTTTGCAATCTTATAGTTATTTACGACGCTGAAGCCGTCGAAGATAGTGTAAGAAGCCGAGAGGGAATAGCTGTTGCTGAAATTCGTGTAGTTTGCGTAGGTGTTCGTCTCGGGGTCGATAGAACGTCCGAAACTCGAAGAAGCCCCGACGCTGCCGGATACATAGGGGAGAAACTGCATTATTGCGCTAAGATAATCTTCTTTCAAAATACAGTTTTCTGCGGCTTGTTTCTTGGCTTTAGGGGCGTTTTCAACTGCGTATTTCATGCAGTCGCTCAGTGTCAAGACTTCTTGGGAGTTTAGGATTGTAGGCAAAATGATGAAAAATGCTACAGCAATAATATGATATTTAATGCTTTTCATTTTATGTTTATTTTTTTATTAATAACGAGCGTGCATGGTGCCAAAAGCGTGCCATTTATGTTAACACATTATTAACCAGCAATATACATAGTTGGATAGAACCGGAAGTGTCAAAAAAATGGACATGTCGAGTCTAATAATTAGACGATTTGGAAGAAGTTATTTCTGTGACGGTAAGGGTGTCGCCGATGACAGTAAAAAGGATATTACATTCAGCGAATGAAAGTCCGTATATTCTGTCGGGATCTTTATGGTAAGCAGGGCGCGGGTCATTAGCAAGAAATTCCAGCAAAGAGGGTAGTTTGTCTTCGGGAAAATAAGAGGATATTGTTTCGGAAATTACTACTTGCAGCCTATAATCTTTATGCAGGTCTGCGAATCCGCCGCGGGCATTGGGACGACTGTCGGTAAAGGCGAGGTAAGGTTTGATGTCATAGATAGGAGTGCCGTCGAGCAGGTCGGCTCCGGCGACCTCAATTTGAGGAGATTCGGGTCCCGACAGTTTTATTGAGACGATGCGCACGCATGATAGTCCGAGGGCATTAGGACGATAAGGCGATCGGGTAGCGAATACGCCCATACGGGTATTTCCGCCGAGGCGGGGAGGTCGTACTGTCGGCGACCACTTATAGTTTTTATTCTCTGAAAATCCCCAGATGAGCCACAGATGTGAAAAGTCTTCCAGTCCGCGAAAAGCTTCTTTCACCGCAAATTCAGGCTCGAATACGATGATGGATTTAAACTCTTCAGCGAGTCCGCTTTGACGGGGAATTCCGAAATTTTCAGTAAAATCGTTACGAATACAGGCAATTTGTTTGAGCGTTTTTGAGTCTCTATCGTTCATCGTTTAAATGTATTGTGCTGTTGGCAAGTCGACTATTCATCAGTAACTCATTTTACCATTGGCGTGGCGGCAGTCAATATTAATATATGCCGGCTCTTCGTCTTAAGAGCCATTCTATTCCGAGAAGAAGTACTATTATTGCGAAGATGGCTATAATTGAAGACAGGTTTTTCTGTTGTTTTACAGTAAATGTCTTATCGTTGTTAATGTCTTCCTGAAGGGCGCGTATCAATTTGTCGGCGTCGGTGAGGGTGACGAATTTTCCCCCGGTGATTTCGGCGGCTGCTTGCAGCATTTTGTGATTTGCCTGCATATTGTAATATTCGGGATTAGTTTTGCCAACATAGAAAGCTCCATCGGCGACTTTATCGCCTGCTGTGGCGTGCCATGAATAGCGGCCTTCCGGCAGGCCACCCATGTTGAGGGAATAAGAGCCGTCGTCGGAGGCTGAGAAATAGTGTGGAAATTCCACTTCGCTTATCTCGTTTTTAACAATCATTTGTGCATCGGCGGTATTATACAACTCGTAGTTATCGTTATATAAAAAGGCATTTATTGTAATATCTTCGCCTTCATAATATTCTTCTCTTGTTTCCACGCGGAAAAAGGAGAAGAGGTCGGAAAGAGACAGATATTGCAGTATATTATTGACAAGGGAATTAAAAGTACGGTGGGAGCCGTCGGCTACATAATTTTTTATTTTCCACAGCCATATTCCTTCGCCGAAGATATATGCGTGTCTGATATTGAAGTCTTGCAACAAAGCTATCAGTGGTCGGGTAGTAGTGATGTCTGAGATTTTTTGATAGAACAGAATTTCCGACTGTGCGGGCAGATTATATATGCCGAAGGGAGCGTTAAGGGGGGAGAAAGAGTTGTAAACGGCTTCGTCTTCCTTATCGACTTTGTAGGCGGAGAACTTGTTGTTAAAAACGGGGTATGCTTCTTCCGTTTGTTCGTTATTACTTTCTATTCTGATATTGTTGTCGATATTGTTAAGCTGTTCTATATCGGTATTTGAAGAAATGATTGTCAAAGAAGGCATCTCGGCTTCTTTTATCTTGTCGAACAGCAGTTTTGACTTTGCGCTTTTATCGGGTAGGCCGTGAGTGACAATTATGTCATAATTTTCGATAGTTTTGATATCCATTGTCGTCAGCATGGACACTTCAACTTCGAAATTATTGGATTCTTCTATGGAGGATTTAATTGCGC
>JAQVPY010000231.1 GCA_028701815.1 Bacteroidales bacterium
TCACTTCGTTTACCACTTATTCCATGTCGGCTAAATTGAAAAAAGACGGCTCTCTTCATTATGCTTCCGTAATTTACGGCAACGTCATCTATGAACACAACCTTTTCCCTGTAGAAGGTATGATTGAAGGTCTTGCCTCTAAAATCGACTGATAAAAAAAGCTAAAAATATAGCATTTTATATATAAAAAGAAAAAAAGATTTTAACTTTGCAACTTATTGTAAGTTATAAAAATTTCTTTTTTTTGTATGAAAAAAATCGTACTTCTACTGTCCGCTGTTATAGCCTTTGCAATAACGGCAACTGCTCAACCCATTTATAATAAAGATGGCATTGAACTTAAACATATAATGACTCCTGAAGAAGCTCAGTTATATGATGTTATCGATGTTTTTACTGTTCCCACCGACCCTCCTGCGGGAGATATTCGCCCTGTGGCAGAATATGAACCGGCAGAAGCAGTCCTCGTAAGATACCCATTTGGAATACCTGTCTCCCTTATCAAAGAAATGGCAGAAGACGCTATAGTTATAACAATAGTCTCAAGCACAAGCCAGCAAAATACCGTGATGAGTCAATATACAAGTCAGGGTGTCAACACCGACAACTGTCAGTTTTTAATTGCAAATACCGACTCTTATTGGACACGCGACTATGGTCCATGGTTTTTGGCGATAGATAATCATGAAATAGCCATTTACGATTTTACATATAATCGTCCCCGTCCTAACGACAACAATGTCAATACGGCACTTGCCACCTACCTCGGACTTGAGAGGTATGCCTCGAATATTGAGACTGCCGGCGGAAACTATATGTGTGACAACACGTCGGAAGCCGCTTCTACCGACCTCATTCTTGAAGAAAACAGCGGATACACGGAAGCGCAGATTCGTCAACATTTTCAGGAATATCTCGGTATAGACTACTATCATATTATGGAAGACCCGTTGCAGGATTATATCAAACATATCGATTGCTGGGGTAAATTTCTTGCCCCCAACAAGGTTATGATAGGACAGGTTCCTCAGTCGGATTCAAGATATCCGCTCTTTGAAGCTGCCGCCGAATATTTCGAGTCTGTCACCTGTCCCTGGGGAACGCCTTATGAAGTATATCGCGTTTATACTCCCGGAGCAGAAGGATGGAACGGCTCCGCCACTCCTTATACCAACAGTCTCATTCTAAACAACAAAGTATTTGTAGCGTTATCCGGCAACGCAAACGATGCCGCCGCAATTGCCTCCTACCAGGCAGCCATGCCCGGCTATGAAGTAATAGGAGTACAATACGACAGCTGGGAAGATACCGATGCGCTGCACTGTCGTACCCACGAAATCGCCGACAGATGTATGCTTAGAATTACACATACTCCTCTCCATGGTGAATTGGAATATGTCTCCGAAATAACTCTCTCCGCAGATATAGTATCATATTGCGATAACCCTGTCTATCAGGATTCTGTGATAGCTCATGTGAGATTTAACGGCGGCGAGTATAGCAACTATGCCCTTACCAATGTAGAAGGGAATACTTGGGAAGTGACCATCGATAATTTACCTGACACGGGCGTTACAGTTGAATATTATATTTCTGCCGTAGACGAATCGGGAAGAAAGGAAAACCACCCTTACATCGGTGCTGCCGACCCTCACGAGTTTTATCTTGCACAAGGTCAGCAACAGACTTATCCGGAGATAAGTTTAGATGCCACCGAGATGAATTTCGTTGTTAACACCCAGGGTATACACGAAGAGACCATCGTCATCTCCAACATCGGAGAAGCCGAGTTAACATTTAACATCTCCGACATCGAAACCATCTCGGGCGAAGACTGGCTCTCAGTCAATCCTTCCGACGGCACTGTTGCTGCCGGCGAATCCCTCAACCTCACTGTTGCATGCACATTAGAGAATATGACAGATGATTTCTCTGATGCCGGCTCCTTTGCTGTAAACAGCAACGACCCTGAAAATCCGACTATAGAGGTAAGTGCTACTCTTAGTTATTCTTACGTCGGAATCATAGACATAGAGAAAAATATCTTCTCCCTGTCACCTAATCCTGCTTCAAATTCTATTACCGTATCTGTAGAAAGTGACAACATGATAAATTCACCCGTTAGAATTAAAGACATGACTGGCAGAACCGTTTTCATCGGCAGAGTCAATGCCACTACTACCGTTATTAATATTAGCGATTTAAAACCGGGTCTCTATTTTGTTGAAATAGACGCAGACACAATAAAATTCATCAAAGACTAATGTTATGAACAAGACAGTAATGACCTTGGATGCCGGCGGAACAAACTTCGAGTTTTCCGCTCTGACAAATGCAGATGTTGTTATCGAACCTATTAGAATTTCTGTAGCATCCGGAAAAGGATCTCTTGAGGCCTTACTTAAGATTATCATTGACGGGTTTACACAGGTAAAAGCCGCGCTTAAAACCCCGCCCGATGCTATAAGTTTTTCTTTTCCCGGACCGGCAGAATATGAATTGGGCATAATAGGAGATTTGCAGAATATTCCTTCTTTCAGAGGAGGTGTTGCATTAGGACCTATGCTCGAGGAAATATTTCAGATACCCGTGTTT
>JAQVPY010000232.1 GCA_028701815.1 Bacteroidales bacterium
GTTAGCCGAATTCCCTGCCAGCGAAAACAATGCCGATACTTATGTCACCTGGGAAGGATCGGCCAACGGCTCCTTTATGCCGACCCAGCATTTACTGAGTTTGTTTGTCAATGGTGACGGCACACTTGATCCACGCTTCTACAAAATATTCCAAAACGATTGGAGTGCCAACAAAGAGTTTGTGTGGACCAAAGATTTTGCGAATAAATACGACAAAGACACTACCGCAGTCCTTGGCCAAACTATTGCAGTAGGAGAAGACGCCATTGAGTTTATTATGCCTCAAGATGCCGATTATACTGCAAAGAAGGCGGCTAAATACACCAGCAAACACTTGATTGTGGATTATGCCGATGTGTATAACGATGCGGCCAAAAGCATATTTATGAAGCACAGTTATACCAACACAACGCCTGATTACACAGCCGATGGTAGTGTCGAAAATTTCTTTTCCAGTTTTTATCCCTCTCTTACTAAGCACAATACGACTAAATTTTATCCGCAAAATGTATCAAAATTGCGTTTTGGTAATACTTCGGCCATGCATATAATGAGAATGTCCGAAGTGTATTTGATTGCTGCCGAGGCCGATCTGGAAGTAAACGGTGGAGCCGATGCCCTGGCCTATTTAAATAAAGTTCGCAGTCGGGCCGGTGCTCAAAACCTGAGCGGAAGCGTCACTGTGAGAACAGTATTGGATGAGCGTGGACGAGAATTGTGCGGTGAATGGGTGCGTTATTACGATCTTGCCCGTACCGGTATGTTGGATGATGCAACTTATTTAAGCGAAACCAACCCTGCGCTGGCAGCTTATTACAATGCAGATTATGTGTTACGGCCATTTGATACCAGTACCTTCCTGCCTTCACTCAACAACGATTCTATTTATCAGAACGGTGGATACAGTTATTAAAAGTTGATGAGTATAATACGAAAGAGGGTAGCTCTATGGAGTTACCCTCTTTTTTTGCCATTTAATCGGGAATATTTACCTGATCTTGCAGTAGTCTGACACAACAAAAGCCCCCTGAATCAACAAATATCATCCACATTAAGAAAGACATGTTGACGCAGGAAGCTTCGTCGCTTGATTCACCCTTAATTTAAAACATCCTGAACACTTTCAGAATTATGCACTTATTGGTAGGACAAAGAACTCAAAATCAGGGATTCCTTGGAAATGACCACATTATCGAGGGCTTTTTTGCTAAACTCTCCATAATACTCACCTGAGGCTTTTACAACCAAGGTATACACTCCCGGCTTGAGTTTGCCGATAGAATAAGTCAGAACAGCTTGTTTTGATATCTTACGCGTATCATTAATCACTACTCTGTTGTTGGCGTCAATCACCTCCACCGTAACTGCTCCGGTAAAATCAGCAATGCTGATGAACAGGTTGTTGGCGTTATAAGAAGCTGTCACAGATTCTTGAACTACAGGCTTAGATTCCGGAACGGAATAACATTTTGGATCAGATTTTTTTATGAGACGAATCTCATCTTCTTCTGAAGCTTGTGAAAAGGCGATAAACGAAGTTCCTAAAAACAGTAATGATAATACAAGTTTGTTCATAAAGCAATAATTTTAAATAATGAATAATACAAGTAACTAAACAAGAAAACGATGCGTCAAAAATATAACGAATTTTGTTTAATTGTTCAGGGTGCTTGAAAAGTTTCGCTGTAACAACCTGTTAATCAAAGAAGTAATATCAAAAAGTTTCGCTCTTTTTTTTGATTTTCGACTTGGTTGAACGAACATTTGCGTCTGTTATGAGTAAAATTGTAGCAATTTCCGCGTTCGAAAAACCAAATTCGGAGAGTAAAAATATCAATTGTTCTTTTTCGCTAAGATTTTCAAAATCTATGGAATCTTTTTCTACGGGAAAAAAGGAGGATAATTCATTAATAAGAGCAGCTTTCAAAGAAAAAATGGCTTTGTTCATATCTTCCTGAAGTTCCAGACTGTAATGTTTTTGCAAAACAATGTTGCTAATTTGAACAAAGCTGGGGAACAGGTTGATGGCTTTTTTCTGTAAGACATTTATTTTGGCGATGTGTTCCTTTTCTTCCTGAATTAACCGGTCCTTTTGTTTTTGAATTTGTCTGTACTGATAAGCCGAAATAATGGTAATAATGAAAATAAGAATTGTGATAGCAAAAAAAGCAACAATTAATTTCTTTTCTTGCCTGGCTTTCATTAATTCATACTCCTTACGCGACATATCGTATTTCTTTTCCAATTCCAGAATGCGTTGTTGGCTGTTATCGTAGATATTATTGCGTAAACTAAAATAGGCCATATTCAGATAATTGTTGCCAATTTCTGCCAGTCCTGCCTTTTGATAGGCGTTTGAAATCCCCAAATAATAAAAATGATTATTGGGATTGTTTTCCTGCAGAGCGAATTCCAATTTTGAAGCGTAGTAAATCGCACTGTCAGGGATATTAGCAATGCAGTAATTTTTTATTAGAGAAAAATAATGTGCTGCGCTGTCTTCGGGTGTTTTTGGAACATTGTTCAGGGCAAAGTCGCGCTTTGCATATTCAATGGCTTTGGTGTATTCCTTCTTTACTGTGT
>JAQVPY010000233.1 GCA_028701815.1 Bacteroidales bacterium
TGGAAGCATATTTTCTTGGCAAGAAGGACTTGTTCAAAGGCTTGGCGATGGAACAACTTGAAACAGAATGGCTGGAATATCCTGTTCTGCATCTTGATTTCAGCGGAAGAAATTATGAAAATAAAGAGTCTTTACTGGCACATTTGAACATGTATCTTGAAAAATGGGAAAAGCTATACGGTAATGAGAAACGTGACTTTTCTGCGGAAGAGAGGTTTAGATATGTAATAGAAAATGCTTTCGAGCAGACGGGCAAACGAGTTGTTGTCCTTATTGACGAATACGACAAGCCAATGTTAGAAGCCATCGGGAACAAAGAGCTTATGGAGGCTTATCGTAACATTTTGCGCGGTTTTTATGGGGTCTTGAAACCGGCAGATCAGTATCTGAAATTTACACTTCTGACAGGTGTGACGAAGTTCGGACAGATGAGCGTTTTCAGCGATTTGAACCAGCTCGAATATATCAGTATGAGCAGCACTTACGATACTCTTTGCGGCATCACCGAAGAAGAGATTTTCCAATATTTTGACGACGATATTCGTGCAATGGCAGAAAAGTTTGAGACCTCGTATGAAGATGTCATTGACAAACTCAGAAGACAATATGATGGCTACCATTTTTCAAAAGCTAACAAAGGAGTTTACAACCCGTTCAGTCTGCTGAATGTCTTTAAACAAAAAGAATTTTCAAATTACTGGTTTCAGACCGGCACGCCAACGTATTTGTTAAAACTCTTAAAAAGAAACAATTACGATATAACAAGTTTGGAAGGGATAAAACTATCTGCTGATGAATTTGCCGATTATCGTGCCGAGATAGAAAAACCCATCCCGATGATTTATCAGAGCGGTTACTTGACAATTAAAGATTACGACCCGATAAGAAACCGTTATACGCTCGGTTTCCCCAACGAGGAAGTTAAAGCCGGCTTTTTGAATCTTGCCGCGCCGCAATATTTTCATATAGAAAAAGAGAAATCGATTATGGCAGTAGATGCCTTTTTGGACGATTTGTACGCTAATAATGTAGAAGGCTTCATGACACGTTTCAAATCGTTTGTGGCATCAATAGATTACGAGCTTTTCGACGATAAGCTGAAAGAACGTTATTTCCAAATCATATTTTACTTGGTATTCAGCTTGGCCGGAGCAGAAGTAAGTCCGGAGGTTCATACGTCCGACGGACGAATGGATGCGGTGATAAAGACGCCTTCAAATATCTATATCTTTGAGTTTAAGATGGACAAATCGGCAGAGGAAGCGATGGAACAAATTGAGTTAAAACATTATCCCGATCGCTACCTCACCGATTCCAGAGCAATCGTAAAGATTGCTGCAAATTTCAAGAGCGAAACACGCTCGTTGGACAAGTGGGTGATTGCGTGATTCAATATGGATAATAAATCAATAAAGCACGCACGACGAACTTAAATCAGGATATACTATTTCCTCGCCACTGCAGTTGCTCCAGATATTACCCTCCATACAATTTGAGAATGTTACGGTAGCCGGATCGGCACTTGAGATACGGCAGAGATTATTTATATCGTACTGCCGTAAATATAAACCATAATTCAGACTGTTACTGAAATTAGTGTTGTTAATCTCAATATATGAATTAGTAAAGGCACCACTGTAACTATATAATAAACCATACATGCCGCTGCCTCCATCGGAGATGTCGCAATAGTTGAATTTACTTCCGGGATTTTGACTGTTAATCTGAAGATTGTTCCAGAATCCTGCATTGTTTCCAAATCCTTTTATAGTGATGCGGGCATCTGCTGTGCCATCGCAAATGAGATGTGAATCAGAATCTACCCGCACATAATCACGTGCACCAATCATAATAATTGTACCAGGCTCAACAGTAACATTAAAACCATCTTCTATTGTAAGTCCGCTTTGAAAATACCATGGATAAGATTTTAACGAATGTATTGTAAAATCACCATATAGGTAAGTATTCGTGCTCTCCTCTATATGAATATACGGACTGATATTACCTGTCCAGTTTTCAAAAGGATTGTCATTCGAAATATTGCGCAAGCCATAACATCCCATATAATATGTGGTATATATCGGAGCTTTATCGCAGTTACTGACAGTATTGCCTGTAAACACAGTGAGTTCGGCTATCTGAACGCCGGAAGCTCCTTCTAATTTTATTCCGTTAGCTTTTGAATTGTTAATCAGGCTGTTAGTCATGGCAAGTTTGCCGTTGATAAGAGCTAAAGCTGCTGACGAATCATACCCATCGGATCCTGCATTAAGAATTTCTACATAATCAAGTTCGTTGCCTGTTATCGTTGAAACCAGAACACCTTCCCACGAACCTTTTTCAGAACCGGTGCCAATAAATTTGATATGTTTCAATGCCGTACCTTTTGCCTTAATGGTAGCACCGTCAGTTATCGACAAAGCACCGCCTTTTTTAGTGAATTGAATGCAAACTCCAGGCTCGATGGTCAGAACGGCATCATTTTCCACTATCAGATCAAGGGTTCCATTATACACATAATCAACATCTAAACCCAAGTCTTTCAATGTTGTGTTTTCTGTGATAGGCGAGGTGAG
>JAQVPY010000234.1 GCA_028701815.1 Bacteroidales bacterium
CTTGCTGATCGTCAATAAGCATGATGATGTCATAGTCTCCTTCACCGTAGGTGATGGAAAAAGTCTCATCCCCGGAAATTTCGTCGTCGATAGAATGAAAGCCGTAAGTTAAAGTCATATAACCGTGATAAGTGCCCTCGTATTCTCCGATAAACTCTTCTCTATCCAACGGGTCGCGGCAAGAGAAACAAAAAAAGGATATTGCGATAAGTAGCAGCAGTGTTTTACAAAATTTTTTCATTTTAGATTATTATAAGGGTTGTTGAATAATTTTTATTGCCTCCTGAACGTCTTCATCAAAGAGGTTGTATACAGGATAAAAGGCCTTGTCGTCGTACAAATTTCTTCCGATATATGCTTTTATGAGCAACTTCATTTCTTTTTCCGATTTTATATAAGATCCGTTATCAAAAGGGATATCATTTTTCCTGCCTTCTTCAATAATATCTCGCATCATCATTTGAGAAACGTTGAAATTATTTAAGAAGGAAGTAACATCAGGATACGCATTCTTCAACATTTCCCTGTTTTTATCCGTATAATCGAAAGCGAAACGGAACAAAATGGATTTATTGAGCAGTTGATAGTAATACTCGTTATCTTTAAATGTGGAGATAGGGATAAATTTATCGGGATCAATACCTCCGCCCCCAAAGACAACTCTGCCCCTCGCAGTAAAATATTTTTCGGTGGTATCTATAGGTCTGATGCTGTCTGCAGAGACGAGTTCTCCGGAGATATATCTTTGCATAAAATCGTACATATATTCGTTTTTGCCGCCGGAATACGAGCGTTGGATACAGCGACCGCTGGGGGTATGATACCTTGACACGGTAAGTCGCACGGCCGAGCTGTCGGGTAAATCGAACTGTTCCTGTACGAGTCCCTTCCCGAAAGTTCTCCTTCCGGCGATGATGCCTCTGTCGTGATCCTGAATGGCTCCGGCTACAATCTCGCTCGCCGACGCAGAAGTCTCATCTACAAGTACAACCAAAGGTCCATCCTTAAACCTGCCGTCGGAGAAACTGTATATGTCCTGTCTCTCTTTATGGAAGCCTTCAGTATATACTATTAGCGAGCCGTCTTCAAGAAACTCGGAGGCCACTTCTACCGATGCACTGAGCAAGCCGCCCCCATTGTTTCTAAGGTCGAGTATGAGGCTCTTCATCCCGTCTTCTAACAAATCCTTTAATGCAGATTTAAACTCCGGGCCCGTGGTCATTGTGAACGAAGAAATTTTTATATAACCCAGCGAATCGTTCACCATATACGCAATGTCCACACTTTTGCTGGGGATAAAATTCCGAGTGATGTTATAATGCAGAACTTCCTTTATACCGAGTCTGACTATACCTACGTTGACTTTAGTTCCCTTAGGGCCCTTCAAGCGCTTTTGAACCTCAGTATTAGTAATGTTTATGCCGGTGGCCGGCTCATCATCTATCGTCACAATCCTGTCTCCGGCGCAAATCCCCGCCTTCTCGGAAGGACCGCCGGGGATGGTGTTTACAACAAAAACAGTGTCTTTCTCAATCCTGTATTGTACTCCAATGCCCTCAAAATTGCCGCGGATGAGTTCATCGGTCTCCTTTAACTCGCTTTTGCTTATATAAGCTGAATGAGGGTCAAGCGTGTCAAGCATGCTTATAATGGCAATCTCCTCAAGATGATTGACGTCAACACTGTCAACATAACTTGAAATGATGAGGTTTTCTACCTGATTGTATTTGTCGGAAACAGAGAGACTCTCTCCGGAAATCCGCGAAGAAAAAATGAATATGGCTATGCAATAGCCAACAATAAGAGAAACAGCTATAACAGCCGGTATATATATCTTTTTCATTCCTGTGTCGGTTTTTCTTGGGTGTTGTATTTGTTCATCGTTGTAGTAGGTCCTGCCGTAACAAAACTTTTTATCGCTTCAGCAGCCAACTCTAAATGAGGCTTCAGAAATTCTATTTCGTCGGAAGAAAATTTGCTTAACACATAATCTATCTGATATCCTTGAGGGAAGTCATGACCTATGCCAAAACGCAAGCGGCTGAAAGTTTGAGTGTGAATGGTATCTATGATGTTGTTCAATCCGTTATGACTTCCTCCGCTGCCCTTGGTTTTTATTCGTATCCTGCCAAGGTCAAGATCCAGGTCATCGGAGATGACAAGGAGGTTATCAATGGGAATATTCTCTTTTTCAAGCCAATAACGGACTGCCTTGCCGCTAAGATTCATAAAAGTCGTTGGTTTTAAAAGAATGAGAAGCCGTCCTTTGTGTCTTAACGTGTTGATATATCCATAGCGCTCTGACGAGAAAGGCGTTTCAAGGTCTTTTGCCAGCGTGTCAAGAATCATCCATCCTATATTATGTCTTGTGTTTTCGTATTCAAGACCCGGATTGCCTAATCCGGTGATTAAATATTTGTCCATTATGAAAATTCTATTGCTATTTATGTATCTCAAGAAGAGTTATATAAAAGATAAGGACAGAGTTTGGTGGAATATAGTTGCTCTCGCCATCAGTGCCCATACCAAACTGTCCGTAACCGAGGTATGACGGCATCAAAATGACTGCTTCC
>JAQVPY010000235.1 GCA_028701815.1 Bacteroidales bacterium
ATACAAATTATGCAAACGATGCAACCCTATCCCCGGAGATGACGTAATCGGATTTATCAACCCGGGACAGGATATATCCATTCATAGAACAAACTGCCCTGAAGCCATCAAACTAATGTCACATTACGGCAATAAAATCGTTAAGGCAAAATGGCGCAAAGGCGAGGAAGCCATCGTATTTTTGGCGGCCATAGAAATTAAAGGGACTGATAGAAAGGGGCTTATAGCGGAAATAACATCTATGATAAGTGTCACTCTGAATATCAACATGCGTAACGTAACTTTCCAGGCCTCCGAAGGTATCTTCGAAGGAAGCATCTCCTGCTACATTAAGAATTCACAGGAGCTTAATGATCTTATCACAAAACTGAAACAAATAGACGGAATACACTCCGTGGTTCGCGTCAACCGCAGCTAAGCCACAATGCTGATCTTGCCGGTAGCTGCTGTAATACGTGACAACACCTCTCCCTTGCCAAGAATCGACATAATATCAAAGACGCCGGGACCTTTTGACGCCCCTACAAGACATAACCTTATCACATTAAAGATATTACCCGGATTGTACTCTTTAACCGTAACCCATTCTTTTACGGTCGCCTCACACATCTCCGTCGAAAAATCTTCGAGTTTCTCAAGCACCGCACAAAGTTCAGCCATCTGAGACGGAGTCTCTTCTTTCCATCTTTTTTTAACAGCCTTTTCCTCATAATCCACCGGAGCTTCGAAGAAAAAGTTTACCTGTTCCCAGATATCTTTTACAAAATGTAATCTGTCTTTGACAAGTCCGCATATTTTTACAAGTATAGCAGGCTCATATAGGTTTTCTTTGCCGTGAAGAAATGGAACGGATTCTTTTGCAATCTGCTCATCACTTCTTGCTATAAGATATTCGTGATTGAACCACTGCGCCTTCTCGGGATTAAATTTGGCACCGGACTTCGACACTCTCTCCATAGAGAAAGCTTCGACAAGTTCATCCATGGAGAATATCTCTTTTTCGGTTCCGGAATTCCAGCCGAGAAGAGCCAGCATATTGATGAAAGCTTCGGGATAATATCCGTTTTCACGATAGCCGGAAGCAATCTCTTCTTTTGTCAAATCCATCGGCCAACGCAATGGGAACACGGGGAATCCAAGTCTGTCGCCATCTCTCTTGCTGAGCTTGCCATTGCCGTCAGGTTTCAAAAGTAAAGGCAGATGTGCAAACTGCGGCATAGTGTCTTCCCATCCGAAAGCCTTATACAGCATAACATGCAACGGCATGGAGGGCAACCATTCCTCGCCACGTATAACGTGCGTGATTTTCATTAAATGGTCGTCGACAATATTTGCGAGATGATATGTGGGCATGCCGTCTGATTTAAACAGCACTTTGTCGTCTAACGTCGACGTGTTAACCTTGACTTCTCCACGAATCATGTCAAAAATCGTCAGCTCGACATTTTCAGGCATCTTAAAACGAATAACATAAGGTCTGCCGGAACCCAACCATTCCGTCACTTCTTTCGGCGACATGGAAAGCGAGTTTTTCATACCATTACGATGAGCCGCATCATACTGAAATGTTTCACCCTTTTCCGTGTGCAGTCTCTCTCTCTCTGCTTCAAGTTCCTCTGCAGTGTCAAAAGCATAATAAGCCCTGTCGTTGTCGAGAAGCTGCTGTGCATATTGCACGTATATCTCCTTACGTTCAGACTGGACATAAGGGCCGTAATCCCCGCCTACCGAAACACCTTCGTCAGGTAAAATGCTGCACCATCTGAGCGACTCTATAATATAATCCTGCGCCCCGGGCACAAAACGTGTCTGATCGGTGTCTTCTATACGCAACAAAAATTTTCCGTTATGCTGCCTTGCAAAAAGATAGTTATATAATGCCGTCCTGACACCGCCTATATGTAAAGGCCCTGTGGGACTCGGCGCAAATCTGACTCTTACTTCCTGATTATCTGTCATTTTTTATATCTTTAAAATCAATTGCAAAAATAGCGAAAAATTATTCAAATAAAACAGCTATCTTTGTAAATTAATCAGATAACAAATAATGCATAATGAGTACTTTCCCTAAAGCAGTAAATGTTGTTTCTTTTTCAATCCCCTATCCACCCAATTATGGCGGTATCATCGATGTGTTTTATCAGCTGAAGGCATTACATGCCACCGGCATCAAAATTTATCTGCATTGTTTTCAATACGATAGACAGCCGGCATCGGAGCTCAACGAATACTGCGCTCAAGTCTTTTACTATAAACGCAAGACAGACCTGGTAAACAACCTGTCGCACACCCCATATATCGTCAAAAGCCGCTCAAACAAAGAGCTGCTCAACAACTTGCTGAAAAACGATTATCCCATCATATTCGAGGGTCTGCACTCCTGCTTCTTTTTAACGGACAAACTCCTGCAAAACAGGTTGAAGATTTACAGAGCATGCAACATCTCATTGAAAACAAACCAATAATATGAACAAAACAAGGGATGTATTAACAACTGTCTATATTTCCCTTTTTCTTATTGCGGAAATAATTTTATTTACATTT
>JAQVPY010000236.1 GCA_028701815.1 Bacteroidales bacterium
CCGATCTCTCATTCGCGGAAACAAAGAGATGGAACGTCTTCTCACTAAAAAGAAGTTGACAGCAATAGAAAACGAGTCGCAAGAAAAACGGTTCTGGAATTCTAACAACGTCCCGATGATTTCAGCACATGACCGTGATAACACTGTCCACTTCGATAAAGATTTCGGCGCTTCATTTATCTCTATGACTATTAATGACAATCTGCAGGTGATCAATGTCAGCATGGATTTCGATATTTACATTCCATCTTCCTCGAATTCTGAAAACAACCAAGCCGCCGCCTGCGTTGTTTGCAGTATTGAACACCAAAATAAAGAACTTTTATGCTGGGAAAATGATATTATTAACGGACCTTTTTTTCCCGAATATGACACCTGGAGCCATTTCTCCTTCTCCCGTACCTTGAGAAAGACAAATTATAATTATGAAAAAGGAGATGTGCTGAAAATATATATCTATAATCCCGGACATTATGATCTATTTTTATCTGATTTAAAATTAAACGCTTATTCTCTGAACAAAGACTAATAATCCATAACATGCGAAAACTGTTTTTATCATTAATATTTGTGTGTATTCTACTACCGCAATCCACCTTATTTGCACAAGACTACAGCCATTTTGAGACAGATCCCGTAATTCTGGAACGCATCGACGAATGGCAGGATCTTAAATTTGGATTTATGATGCACTGGGGTATGTATTCGCAATGGGGCGTTGTAGAATCCTGGTCTATATGTAACGAACCGTGGATTGACCGTGGTGGCGTTCCGTATAATCAATATGTTGCTGACTACCGGAAACTTAACGAGACATTCAACCCCACAAATTTCAATCCTCAAGAATGGGCTGACCTTGCATACAATGCCGGCATGAGATATGTCGTCTTTACCACAAAACACCACGACGGATTCTGTATGTTCGACACAAAAGAAACATCGTATTCCGTCTCCGACCCGAGTTGCGCCTATTCAAAAGATGAAAGCAAAGATATTACTAAAGACATAATAGAGGCGTTTCGCGCAAAAGGCTTTTGGACCGGATTGTATTATTCGAAACCCGACTGGCATAACAGCGACTATTGGGCACCGGAATGGGCTACTCCCGACAGAAGCGTAAACTACGACCCCGCCCTTCATCCTGAAAGATGGCAACGTTTCTGCGATTTCACCTTCAATCAGATTAAAGAACTTACCACAAATTACGGCGACATAGACATCCTATGGCTCGACGGCGGATGGGTGCGTCCCGAATGGAGTCTGAACGACGAATATAGAGCCTGGCTCGGCTGCCAGGGCTGGAGCCAGGATATCAATATGCCGAAAATAGCAACTATGGCTCGAGAACACAACAACGACCTCATCATTGTCGACCGTACCGTGCACGGCAAATACGAAAACTACCGCACCCCGGAACAACTCGTGCCTGACACCCCGCTGCCCTATCCTTGGGAGACCTGCATGTCGATGGGTAACTCCTGGTCGTATGTGGAAACCGACAACTATAAGTCAACCGCAAAGCTGATAAGCATCCTCGTCGACGTGGTCGCTAAAGGCGGTAACTACCTGCTTAACGTAGGTCCTGCTCCCGATGGGACACTGCCTCCTACCGCAATAGAACGTATGAAAGAAATAGGCGCATGGATGAAAGTTAACGGCATAGCTATCTACAACACCCGCCCGATATATCCATACTGCGAAGGAAATGTCAGATATACACAGACAAAAAAGGGCACCATCTACGCAATTTATTTATGTGAAGAAGGGAAAAGCCTGCCCGAATCGTTTACCGTCAGCAACTTTGACGACATAAAAACCCGCGGAGCCATAAAGATCTTAGGCTGCAAAAAGAATGCCGTAATGAAATCCATCGACGGAAAAGCCACGGTTTTCATCCCTGAAAACGTCAGAAAGACAATGCGGGGCGCGGTAACGTTTGTTATCGGGGAATAATATCAATAATCGTGTCTCTCTTTGGTAAGTTAGGGCGCAGATTTTTATATTATTTTGGCACTTTATTTAATGATTATGCTATCGCTTTTTTAACAGGTAAATGTCATTTCTTAGTTAAGATTTATTTCGTTTTACTTTTTTATGACTAAAAAAGTAACAAAAAAGTCTTTCGCTGCGTCTCCGTTCACTAAAAAAGTGCGTTTCAAGATAAGCCAAAAGAACTCGCCTACGGCTCAAACAGCTTTTGGCTTTTAACGCTTTCAACGTACTTTTTCTTAACGTTCACTACGCCAAGGCGGTCGGCATTGCTGCTTTGCAGCAATTAGGGTTTGGGTTGTCCCGATTCCGGAGCGTAATAGCGGAGAATGCACTTGCCGAAGTCTCGTTGGTTAGTACGGGACGTTGGTTGCCGAGCTTGTCGAAGCCGGTATTATATCTTGGGTGTCCTTATGACGAAGTCAGGAAAAAGAGAGACACGATTATTTTTATCGTGTCTCTCTTTGTAAGTTAGGGCGCATGCAATGCGCCCTAATGATGTTTTTTCGAGCCGGAAAGGTTATTCTCTGACAATCTTTCTAACTATGATACCA
>JAQVPY010000237.1 GCA_028701815.1 Bacteroidales bacterium
AATATATAAATATCTGTATGAAAGTGATATTATCGAATATAAGGGGGATGGGGGTATAGATCATTCACAAGTCGTACATATGTACAGCTCAACTAACCTATATACCGCTAAACACGGTACGAGTCCGGATAGATTTTATTCTTATCAACTGCTGAAGCAATATCTTAATTGGTTTAATAACCATTATACAAATGTAACTGTCTATACCATAAGAATCAAAAAAATGTAACGTAATTAATTAAAATAATATACGATTGGAAGTATTATGAAAAAATCAAAAGTTATGATTGCATTTGCAGTTGTTCTAATTGTTACTTTTACAAGCGTAACGGTTGTAACTGCTGGAAATCTTAATGTTTCTGAAAAAATTGATCAAATAATGAAGATGAAGAAACAGTTTGACAATGAATATGATGAGCTTTCAAAAAGCAAAGTTGACGGCAGCGAGCAAGAGATAAATAACAGTGCTGCTGCTGGAGATAAACTAAAAGAAAAAGGAATTGCAATACAGAAGATGGAAAAAGAAATAGCAACCGAACAGGGGAGTCTTGTACCAACAAAAGATGAGATACTTTCAGAAATTAATTTTGGTATTTCGATGACAGAAGAGGGTATTGAAAACTTCATTAAGAACAATCCCCATAAAAGCAAAGCTGAGTCTCTAAATGCGAGGAATGAATCAAATTCAAAACAGTTAGAGATACTTAAACAACTAAAGGACGATTTAAGTAATGATAAAATAAGTACTGATAATGCTTGGAACAAGGTTCTTGAAATTAGGGATGGCAAAAAATAAGACCTCTTGTGTGAGATGATTAATCCCCACTTTTTAAACAAGGTGGGGATTATTTGTCGCTCACCCTGTCGAGGTCGTTCGTGATTAGACCGCGAGTCTAAAAAGAGCCTTCCTTCTGTAAGTAAGACCGTACCGAAGACTACCAAGCCAAGCTACCTCAACTGCTACAGCAATAAGTCAATTCTAAAGATAGTCTAACAGATCGGAGACTTTGCTGGAGTTCCGGCTTTACGCGGGTATTGTAAAGGTGTTTCTTTCAGCTTTCTAATCCTTATAACCGCGCGATGTTCTGCGCCTTCCCCGAGACTAAAATGTTCAATACCCTCTACTGTACCGCCAAGGAGGAGTAATGCTTTTTTGGATTCTACCAATTCAACCTCAAACTGGGAACCTTTGGGGGCCAAGAAAAGCCCGTTGACCTTAAGAACAGGCAGTGCGTATTCCAACAAGATCGGAAGGCGAGCAACTGCGCGTGAACTCACTGTATCAAAATTACTTCTATAGTGCATATTTCTTCCAAAATCTTCCACTCTGGCATGGACGGTCCTAACTCCCTTTAAATTTAACGTTTTGATAACTACTTCTATAAAGTCTAACCGCTTCTTTAATGAATCCATTAATATAATATCCAGGTCTGGACGCAGGATCTTAAGAGGAACACCCGGAAATCCAGCCCCAGTCCCTAAATCTGCAAATGTCACACCGGTAATAAATTTTGCCAGAACCATTGAATCAATAAAATGTTTTACTATGACTTCATGCGGATCAGTGATTCTCGTTAAGTTTAATCGTTGATTCCAGTCCAGTAAAAGATCTCCGAAATTACAAAGCTGAGTAACCTGTAAATCAGATAAATCGCATCCTATGTGCTGGTAGGTTAACTGCCGAATTAAAGATGCATACTCCTTAAATATCATCTATATTCTCCTCTGCGCCGTTGTTCTAAAGAAACGAGCAAGACGGAAATATCAGCCGGACTGACACCCGTGATTCGAGAAGCCTGTCCAACATTTAAAGGGCGTACTTCTATAAGACGTTGCCTACCTTCTGTGGATAAACCTCGTACTTTTTCATAATCAAGCGTCTCTGACAGACAACGGGCTTCTAATTTAGAAAAGTTCTCTATTTCAGCCCATTGTTTTTCAATGTAACCTGCATACTTTGTTTCGATCTCAACTTCTTCGAGCACTTCAAAATCAATTTTTTCTAACTCCGGAAGAAGTTTAACTAAATGCTCAAGCGTAATTTCTGGTCTGCGAATTAGATCTTGGGCACTGATCCCTCCACGTACGGGAGTTGATTTTGCCTCCGCCATGACTAAGTGTAAGTCTTCCCGTAACGGAGAAAAAACGGTAGACTTCCACAACTCTTTAATATATTGATAACTCTTCTTTTTATTCTGAAAACGCTTCCACCGTTCCTCATTTACTAACCCTATAGCTCGTCCTTTGTCCGTCAACCTTAAATCAGCATTATCCTGCCGTAAAACAAGGCGGTACTCTGCCCGGGAAGTCAAAAGTCGGTAAGGTTCCTTAATCCCTTTCGTAACCAAATCATCTATCAAAACCCCTAAATAACCGTCCGAACGAAGAAGGATAAAGGGATCTTTGCCCGTTGCACGAAGCGCCGCATTAATCCCTGCCAGCAAACCTTGGGCCGCTGCTTCTTCATATCCCGAGGTCCCATTTAATTGGCCAGCAGTAAACAATCCCGGCAGCTGCCGTACTTCCAAGCTTAG
>JAQVPY010000070.1 GCA_028701815.1 Bacteroidales bacterium
TGCCTTGATAAAGGTGTCCTGCGCCAAATCATCGCTCAGGGCTTCATCGTTGAGAGTTTGATGCAAAAAATACCGTCTGATGGGAGACTGGTATTTTTTGACAAGAAGTTCGAAGGCATGATTGTCGTCTTTCGACAGTACCCTTGCTATTAATGTTATATCATCTGTATCCATTCAGATGTTGCGATTTCAGATACAGTATCTTATTAATTTTTTTCTGGTATCTCGTTGTTGCTTTTACGTGATATAATCCAGGTGATAATACGACCTACTCCTATTAGGAAAAACAGCAGACCTATACTTGCGTAACGGATATCGGTAAGAGCCCAGAAGATGATTGCAAGACCGATACCTAATGTAATGAATGTTAATCCCTGTCCAAGAAGATCTACATGTTTTTTAGGCTCTTCAAAAATGCTTTCGGGGAGTTGCTGCCCTTTTTCAATACTCTTTTCCAGTATTTCATATTTCAACTTACTTTTTTTGAAATTAAGGCACAGTAAGACTATTATTGCCGGAAGAGCCATAACGCAGGTGATGGCGATAACCGGAACTATACTGTCTAAGAAATCGACCATCATAATGTTAGCGTCGTTTGCGAATGTAAAAATGCTGCTGCTTGCGAGTGCTGCTGTTAAAAAATTTTTTTTCATTTTCCGATAAGAATTTAAAGTTAATACATTTAATTAGACGTATCGGAAAATGAAAAAGTTGCAATAAAAATATATTTTATTCGAATGAGGTCAAAGGGACCCATCTATAGCCCTCAGGCACAATTATCGGCAATACAATAGTGTCTGTAACTTCTCTATACGTGATTAGAGCATAATTGTTATATATGCCGTCATTAAAACATGATGCGGAGGTGAAGGTTCTTTCGCCGCGACTGTTTGTGACGGATAAGTCGATGCCGCCGTCGCTGAACACCTTATAGAATTTGTGCTGCATTTGGGAAGTAATGACGAAGTCCATAAAAACGCTGTCGCCGTCAAATATTGCGTCGTTAAGTTCTGGCTTTACGGCCACATGACCGTAGCCTGTTATCTGGAACTCGGAATTGAAGATAGTGGTCGGTACTCCTTTAGTGTTGACAATGGATACGTTGATTGTCGATTCAGGATTAAGGCTGTTGGAGACAGATAAATTCCATGATGATTCGTCGGGATGGGTAACTTTAACATACTGACTTCCGCACTGACCGTTCAGGTAATATTTGTCGCTTCTAATTGTAATATTCCATTCGGCGTTAATTTCGGAGAGGGTTTTACCGTTTGTAGATATCGTATAATAAATGATGTTATCATAAATCAGGTGCCATGTATTAGGCATGTCTTCCTGTTCGATAATATAGGCGTTATTTAAATCGTTGATTCTGATTTGTTCGGCGGCAATATTGTCTTCTGCTTCCAGATAAGAGTTGAAAACGAAAGCGATATTGCTGTTGTTTTCGATGTTTTCAGAGATTATTTGGTTCCACACACCGAAAATTTCCTGTCCGCGTTTTGTTAAATCGCCGTGACCTTCTTCGATACAGCTGTTAAAAAGGACTAATACTATAGAGAGTAAGCTTGCTATAATTATGTTATTACGTTTCATAATGATTGTCTTTTAGAATAATAAAAAAATAAAATTACATATTACCGAATCTATATCCGAACCCTGCATATATAAAACCTTTATTTCCGCAGCCGAGTTCTGTAAAGCCATAGAACTTATGACCGACGGAGATACCGATATAGGTTATTTGGAAGGCGGGGAACATTTGTATGTCCAATAAAGCCGTTTCCGGATCTATAGGATGAGAAACGTTGGAGCACATGGATAAACCCAATCCGACAGACGAATAGAGCGTTACATATTTCTTATTAAGATAAGAGAATCTCACCGTAGGGATAATAGAGAGCATTTCAGTATGGTTGCGACAAATGGTCTCTTCGGTAAACAGGTCATTTACGTTTTGGTAAGTACCAAAATAATTAATTTGTCCTCCGAGCCACAGCCATTTTTTCAGCCTAAGCATATAGCTCGCGGTAATTGAAGGAGTGGTATATTTATTTCCGAGGTAGGTATCTGTACCGAACCAGTCGTAGTGTTGAGATATGCAGGGGTCGTAACATATCCAGTTGGCGTTTCCGGAAAGAAGACTGTTTATAGAAGGGTCACCTATGCCTATGGTAAATTCGTGTTCAATTTTAAATTGATCGGGGGAGACGGTAGCGTCGTCTTGAGCGAAAACTGTAACACACAAGAAAAGCGATAACAATAATAATGTTATTTTTTTCATATTTTCAATTATATTTTTATTAATTATATTTTTATTAACGTTTTTTTTTCTATATTTATTGCATGAAAGCAGGTGTTCAGATATATCTGAAATAAAAAACATAAAAAACTGTTGATAAATGTCGGGAAATACTTATTTTTGCAAGTCAGAAAACGGGACGTTAGCCCAGTTGGTTTAGAGCGCTGCCTTCACACGGCAGAGGTCACTGGTTCGAATCCAGTACGTCCCACTTCCTTAACTATATTTAGATGATTAGTTGTAAAAAAAAAGAGATGGCTCAATTTCTTGTGCCATCTCTTTTATAATATTGGGGAAGGAAATATTATTTCTCTTCGCTCAATTTTTTATAGCCGTTATAGCGGATCTTAGCAAATTCCTCTGTTTTTGCGAAGAGTTCCTTAGCTTCTTGCGGGAAAGTTTTTGTTAACGAGTTGTAACGAACTTCGCCGTTGATGAATTCCTGGAACATTGTCCAGTCAGGTTCTTTGCTATCGAGGTGGAAGCCGTTCTGACCTGCGTCTTCTTCAGCAGGGTTGAAGCGCCACAGGTGCCAGTAGCCGCATTCGACTGCTTTCTTTTCTTCATTTTGGGTACGTCCCATGCCGACTTTAATGCCGTGGTTAATACAGGGAGCATAGCAAATGATCAAAGACGGTCCCGGATAAGCTTCAGCTTCTTTTATTGCTTTGAAGTATTGAGCCTGGTTAGCGCCCATAGCTACTTGAGCAACGTAAACATAGCCGTATGATTTTGCGATCATGCCGAGGTCTTTTTTACGAACTTTTTTACCTGAGGAGGCGAATTTTGCAACGGCACCTGCAGGTGTAGCTTTTGAGGACTGTCCGCCGGTGTTGGAGTAAACTTCCGTATCTACTACGAGAACGTTTACATCTTCGCCGCTTGCCAATACGTGGTCTAATCCGCCGAAGCCGATATCATAAGCCCAACCGTCGCCGCCGAAGATCCACTGTGATTTTTTAACGAGGTGGTCTTTCAGTTCAACGATTTGTTTGCAGTAGCTGCAGTCGCATTTTTCAGCCATCGGGATGATTTGAGCAGCGAGTTTTTCGGTCATGGTGCCGTTTTCACGGTTGTCGATCCATTGTTGGAAGAGGTCTTTCAGCTCGGCAGAGCAGCAGTTACATCCAGCAATAGCTTCTTTCATGATGCGTTCGACTCTTTCTCTCATCTTATTAGTAGCGGTAGACATGCCGAGTCCGAATTCCGCGTTATCTTCAAACAGTGAGTTAGCCCAAGCTACGCCCTTGCCGCTGCGATAATTCTTGCAGTAAGGAGTTGCCGGAGCAGAACCGCCGTAGATAGAAGAGCAACCTGTTGCGTTAGCTACGATCATTCTTTCGCCGAATAATTGGGTGATACATTTTATATAAGGTGTTTCACCGCATCCTGCGCAAGCGCCGGAGAATTCAAACAGAGGTTGTGAGAACTGGCTGTTTTTAACATTTGCGAACTTGTCGATGAGGTTATCTTTATATGTGACTTTCTTCTGTCCGTATTCCCAGTTTTCGGCTTCGTGAAGTTGTCCTTCGAAAGGTTTCATAACGAGAGCTTTTGTTTTGGCAGGACAAACGTCGGCGCAGTTGCCACAGCCGGTACAGTCGAGGGCCGATACCTGCATACGGAAATGCATACCTGCTAATTCTTTTGGAGCCTTGATGTCGATGGTCTTCATGCTTGTCGGAGCGTTTTTCAGCTCTTCGTCGGTCATAACGACAGGACGGATAGCGGCGTGAGGACAAACCAAAGAACATTGATTACATTGGATACAGTTGTCGGGATTCCATTCCGGGACGTGAGAAGCAACGCCACGTTTTTCGTAGGCTGTTGTTCCTGCCGGGAATGTACCGTCAATAATATCTTTGAATGCGCTTACAGGAAGGTCGTTACCTTTTTGAGCAACCATCGGTTCCATTACCTCTTTAATAAATGCAGGTATGTCGCGGGTGTCTTTTTCGGCTGTAACTTGTATGTTTGCCCATTCTGCGGGGATTTCAACTTTTACGATGTCACCGCCACGGTCGACAGCCGCATAGTTTTTATTAACGACGTCTTCACCTTTTTTACCGTAAGATTTAACGATAAATTTCTTCATTTGTTCAACAGCGAGGTCGTAAGGAATTACGCCGGAGATTTTGAAGAAAGCGGATTGAAGGATTGTATTAGTTCTGTTACCCAGACCGATTTCTTCAGCAATCTTGGTAGCATCGATGATGTACATGTTGATATGATGAACGGCGAGGTATTTCTGAACGTAGTCGGGGAGTTGTTTTTTTGTTTCTTCAACAGACCATGGAGAGTTATACAGGAAAGTACCATTGTCTTTCAGACCTCTCAAGCAGTCGTATTTGCGCAGGTAAGAAGGAACGTGGACGGCAACGAAGTCGGGAGTACCGACGAGGTAAGGAGCTAAAATCGGCTGGTCACCAAAACGAAGGTGAGAGCAGGTATAACCGCCTGATTTCTTACTATCGTAGTCGAAATAAGCCTGGCTGTATTTGTTGGTGTTGTCGCCGATTATCTTAATAGAGTTTTTATTTGCTCCTACAGTACCGTCAGCACCTAAGCCGTAGAATTTTGCCTCGAAAGTTCCTTTCGGAAGGATTGAAAATTCTTCGCCTACTGTTAATGATTTGAATGTAACGTCATCAACGATACCTACCGTGAATTGGTTTCTCGGTTCTTTAGCAGCGAGGTTTTCGTATACGGCAACGATTTGAACGGGTGTGGTATCTTTTGAAGATAAACCGTAGCGACCGCCGATAATGGTTGGGCGTTTCGGGCAATCTTTGAAAGCCTCTACGATATCCAGATACAAAGGATCTCCATTGGCGCCCGGTTCTTTGGTTCTGTCAAGAACGCAGATACGTTGTACGCTTTCCGGAAGGACATTACGTAAATATTTTACTGAGAACGGACGATAAAGGTGAACGCTGATGAGTCCGACCTTTTTACCTTCTTTGTTCAACTTGTCTATAACTGTTTTAATGGTATCGGTAACTGATCCCATAGCGACGAAGATGTCGGTAGCGTCTTTAGCGCCGTAGAATGTGAAAGGAGCGTAGTTACGACCGGTAATTTTGCTCATTGCTTTCATATATTCTGCTACGATATCGGGTAGTTCGTCGTAATATTTATTCTGTAATTCTCTTGTCTGGAAGTAGATATCCGGATTTTGAGCGGTGCCGCGAGTAACGGGGTGATTAGGATTTAATGCCCTTTCGCGATATTCTTCCAGCGCCTTTTTGTCGACGAGAGGTTCAACGTCTTCCATATTTGTAGCTTCCACTTTTTGAATTTCGTGAGAAGTACGGAATCCGTCGAAGAAATGCAAGAAAGGAACACGTCCTTTAATTGCTGCGAGGTGAGCTACAGGAGCGAGGTCCATAATTTCCTGAACGGAACCTGTCGCCAATAATGCGAATCCGGTTTGACGGGCACTCATAACGTCTGCGTGGTCGCCAAAGATTGATAGAGCCTGAGCTGCCAATGAGCGAGCCGATACATGGAAAACGGCTGGGAGTAATTCGCCGGCTATCTTGTACATGTTAGGGATCATAAGCAACAGACCCTGAGATGCTGTATATGTTGTTGTCAAAGCGCCTGCTTGCAGCGAACCGTGAACGGCTCCGGCTGCTCCGCCTTCCGACTGCATTTCAACAACTTTTACAGTTTCACCGAAAATGTTTTTTCTGCCGCCTGCACTCCATTCGTCAATATATTCCGCCATCGGGGAAGAAGGAGTGATGGGATAAATAGCGGCAACTTCGCTAAACATGTATGCTACATGTGCTGCTGCACAGTTACCATCACATGTTATAAATTTTTTCTCTGCCATAAGTGATTGATATTTAATATTATATAATATATTTATTATTGTTTGAAATAATTTGCAAATTTAAGAATAATTTACACATATACCAATTTTTAAGTTTTATTAATAAAAAAGGCGGTTATTAAACCGCCTTCTCTATATACTGTAAAAATAAGGATTAGTGCTTTGCACATTCGCCGGGTTTTTCACCGCATTTGTGTTCGCCGTCTTTTTTGCAACCTTCTTGGTTACCTTCACCTTTGCAGCAGCCGTCTTTTTTGCAGCAGCCTTGTCCGCATTCCATCTTTTCGTCGATTAATGCTTTTTGTTCATCTAAGGTTAAAGTTTCAAAGGCAGCCCATTTTGCTTCCATTTCAACTTTCTTTGCTGCACAAGCTACAGCCATGCTGTCGCCTTCTGCAACTTTAGCTTCAAATTCAGCTTTTTTAGCTTCACATTCAGCCTTCTTAGCGATGGCCATGCTGTCGCCTTCTGCAATTTTTGCTTCGAGATCGGCTTTCATAGCTTCTTTTTCTTCAGCTCTTTTGTCGATGCAAGCTTTTGCTTTACCAATAAGCTCAACCTTAACGGAATCAGTTAAATTTGCCCAATCATTCCATTGTGCCATAAATGCTTCCATTTCTGCTCTTTGTTCCGGAGTCATCTCACAACAACCATTTTGTTGATCACCTGTCGGCTGTTCTGCCGGTTTGTTGGATTTACATGCTACAAATAACAGACATGCAACTCCTAATACTAATGCTAACTTTTTCATTTTTTTATTCGGTTTTTTTAAGTTTTTTAATATGATGTTAAAAAAATATAATTTTTTATTTCAGTTTGCAAAGATATAAAATAAAATAATAGGTGTGCAATAAAATTTAAAAAAAAACAAAAAAATATTATTTTTGTAAAATTTTAAAAAGACATGGATTCAATACGTAATATTTTCAAGATTGGAGTGGGTCCTTCAAGTTCTCATACAATGGGTCCCGTTAAGGCTTCACAGCTGTTTCTTAAGATGATAGGTGATGCCCCCAAGTATAAGGTCGCCCTTTACGGAAGTCTTGCTGCTACAGGCAAGGGACACTTGACAAATATCGCAATTTCGAAGCAATTTGCGAACAAAATATTGGAAATAGAGTGGCATCCCGATATTTTTTTACCGGAGCACCCCAATGGGATGGTCTTTTTTGCTTTAGATTCCGACGGGAACGTATTAAAATCACAGAAATATTTCAGCATTGGTGGGGGAGACGTGTCGACAAGCGGTACAAGAGATGATGAAAAGCAAGTCTATCCTTTAAACAAAATGACGGATATCCTCGAATATTTGAAAACGAGGAAGCTTTGGGAGTATGTCGATGAGTGTGAAGGAGGTCAGATATGGGGCTATTTAGATGAGATATGGGCTGTGATGAAAACATCCATTCGTAATGGATTGGAGCACGAAAGCACCTTGCCCGGTGTGCTTCACCTCCCGCGTAAGGCTTCTTCTGTTTATTCAAGGTTACATGGGATGAATCAGTTCGTGAAGAGACGCTATATGACTATGGCGTATGCTTTTGCCGTGGCAGAGGAGAATGCAAGCGGTCAGACAATAGTTACAGCTCCCACCTGCGGGTCATGTGGCGTTGTGCCTGCATCACTATTCACGTATTCAGAAAATTACGAACATTATGAGAAAAAAATCTTGCATGCCCTGGCTACGGCGGGTCTTATAGGTAATCTGATTAAGCACAACGCATCTATCAGCGGTGCCGAGGTCGGATGTCAGGGAGAGGTCGGTTCGGCTTGTTCTATGGCTGCCGGCGCATTATGCCAGCTTCTCGGAGGCTCTCCTCATCAGGTAGAATATGCTGCAGAGATGGGTTTGGAGCATCACCTCGGACTTACATGCGACCCTGTATGCGGACTTGTCCAAGTGCCATGTATAGAACGTAACGCATTCGCTGCTGTAAGAGCCATCGATGCCGCCAGCTATTCTATTCTTACCGATGGAAAACACCTCATCAGTTTTGATAAAGTTGTAAGGGTGATGAAAGCTACCGGCAATGATTTACCCTCTATCTATAAGGAGACTTCACTCGGAGGTCTCGCTAATGCCGAAGAATAATCATAATACGATACAATGTTTAACCCAGAGATCAGAATCGATGATAACGGTCGCCATGAAATATTCGACCCCGTCAGAAAACAATTTGTGGCCCTGACTCCCGAAGAACACGTCAGGCAGTTTATGATATTTTTCCTCCATTCACAAAAAAATGTGCCCTATTCTTTGATGGGCGTGGAACGTCAGATTAGAGTCAATAACCTTGTTAAACGTCCCGATATTGTCGTCTTTTCCAATTCCGGAAATGTCGAAATTATCGTCGAATGCAAAGCTCCTAAAGTGGAAATATCCACAAACACACTCGACCAAATAATTCGTTATAATATGGCACTCCATGCGAAATACCTGATCCTTACCAATGGCGATACATGCTTTTGCGTGTGCTGTAATGACGGAAATCCCGTGATAATTTCCGTAGATGACCTCGTGTATAAAAAAAATGATATAAATCAGACCGAATAAATAAAAAAGTATTAAATTTGCACACTGTTAGTTCTAATGAAATAAAACAAATAATTATATGAAAAAGATAGTAAAGACATTAGTTCAAATCTTCTTGTTGCTCTTAATTGGTGCACTCGTTTTTTTTGTTGTCCATAGCATTATGAAGCCGGTTAAATTTACACGGGAGAAAAGTTTCCGCTATGAACTTACCGTTCAAAGATTGAAGGACATCAGATCTGCAGAAGTGGCTTACCGTTCAGTAAATAAAAAATATTCTGGATCTTTCGATACTCTTATCAATTTTATCAGCACAGGTGAGCTCGCAATTGTAAAAATGATCCCCGATCCTAACGATACTACTTTTAGAAGATCTATCATTGATACTATCGGATTCATCTCTGTTATAGATACACTTTATAAAAACAGAACTGATTTTGATCCTGCAAATATCAGATATGTACCTAATACTAATCGTAGTGAACAGTTTGTTCTTGAGGCAGGTTTTGTCGAAAAAAGCAAGATCATGATCCCCGTCTTTAAAGCTTCTGCTCTTAACACCCAAATCCTTAAGGGAATGGATGAACAGACAATCTATAACGAAGATGCCAAACTGAAGGTTAACGATATGTTCCCCGGATTGTTCGTAGGTTCAATGGAAGAAGCTTCTACTGATGGAAACTGGGAATAAATTCTTCGATTTAACTTATATACATAAATATAACTTATCCGTCTTTTTGTCAAAAGGCGGATTTTGTTTTGTAGTGTCCGATGAAAATGACACCCCGCTACTCAATAAGACGGTGCCTCTAAATCAGTTTTCACCGCTGTCGCAACAATACCGGAATATTATTAATGCCAATAAGTTTCTGACAGAAAAGTTTGCTTCTGTTAAGATACTCTTCAGAAAAGAAAAATATTCTTTTGTGCCTAAGGAGTTTTTCTCCCCGGAAACGGTCGGAAACTTTTATGAGTTTAATCTCGGTCCGTTATGTGAAGAAGAAAAGTTGCTCTTTTGCCCTTCTTCCGTCGCAGGCTTGTATGCAGTGTTCGCTTTTGATAAGCTTGCCATAGAGATGTTGGAAAACACTTTTGAGGATGCTTTGTTTGGACTTACCGTAACTAATATGATGGACGAACTTGGCGACGAGGGTGTTGTTCTTGGCGATTGTGTTTTCGCCAATTTCAGAGATAAGCTCCTTGAGATCGTCGTATTTCACAATGGAAAACTAATGGCAGCAAATACATTTGCAGTGAATTCGGATGAAGATATACTGTATTTTATTCTTTATGCCTTTAATAACTATAAACTCGACGGAGATTTTGTGCCACTGACATTATACGGCGATGTCCAGCCGTCTTCGTCGATTTTCCAAATAGTTCCACGTTATATAAAAAATTTTATTACCCCCGATGAGAATAATAAGCGGTTCTTTTAAAGGACGACGACTCAACCCTCCTAACAATCTTCCTGTACGTCCGGTGACGGATATGGCTAAGGAAGCCC
>JAQVPY010000071.1 GCA_028701815.1 Bacteroidales bacterium
TATCTTCACCTCCGCCGATTTGTCTTTGGATGAAGACTGCACCTTGTTCAACTCTTCATTAAGTGAATTACGAATTTGTTTAGTCTTCTCCTTTTCTGCCTCACATTCGCGTATTTCTCTGATAGCAGTCTCTATTTTACTGTTTGCCGACTTGATAATTCTTTCGGCTTCATCTTTCGCATTTTGCAAAATGCCGTCCTTTGTGGTCTCGAGAATTTTAATCTGCTTG
The DNA here is from genome assembly GCA_028701815.1 of Bacteroidales bacterium. Classification (GTDB taxonomy): domain Bacteria; phylum Bacteroidota; class Bacteroidia; order Bacteroidales; family BM520; genus RGIG7150. The sequence goes on from JAQVPY010000071.1 coordinate 230, forward strand.
GTGTATTTGTCGATGACCTCGTGCAGAAAATTATCTGCAGTCTTCAATTCATCACGTTCTTTTTCAAGCGTTTTAGTCTGCAAGATGAGCTCCTGTATCTGATTCTCATAATCAATTTGTTTCGAAGAATCGTGGAGGGTAGCGGCTGCATCAAGAATATATTCAGGGAAGTTAACCCTTCGGGCAATTTCAAAAGTATAGGAACTCCCGGGGTTGCCTACAGAAAGCTCGAACAGCGGTTTGATGTTTTTTGTATCGAAAAGCATGGCTCCATTTTGTAGCCCCTCAGTCTCCTGCGCAAGCTTTTTTATGTTGCCATAATGCGTGGTTATGACCCCCTTTGCTTTCAACTCGCAGAATTTCAATAACGTCACTTCGGCAATGGCACTTCCGAGTTGCGGCTCAGTGCCGGAACCGAATTCGTCAATAAGGATCAGTGAAGAGTCGCCGGAATAATCGATAAAATATTTAAGGTTCTTCAGATGAGAAGTATAGGTGCTGAGATCGTTCTCTATTGACTGCTCATCTCCGATGTCAATAAATATATCGGAGAATATGCCTGCTTCCGAATTTTCGCTGGCGGGGACAAGGAGACCGCATTGTAACATATATTGTAGCAGTGCTACTGTCTTCAAAGCAATGGATTTACCGCCGGCATTAGGCCCCGAAATCACTAAAATCCTGTTTTCTTCATTAAGAGAAATATTCAGCGGAACTATCTTCCTGTCTGTCCCTTTCAACGAGGCGAGCAGAATAGGATGTTTTGCATTTTTCCATCCGACTTGCGGTATATCCGTCAGTATCGGTTTTACCGAATCTGTCGAAATGGCATACATGGCTTTGCTTTTAAGGAAATCTATATATGCCAAATAGTTGCACATATTAATAATGTTGGGGATATCAGGTCGGATATCTTCAGTAAAAGCACGGAGTACTTTATATATTTCTTGTTTTTCTTCGGCGATAAGTTCGTTTACTTTATTATTGATGTCGAAGATTTCGTTTGGCTCAACGTAGATAGTCTGACCCGTAGCAGAGGTGTCGTGGATAAACCCGTTAACTGAGCGTTTTTCGCCGGCGGGCATCGGGATAACCGAACGGCCGTTTCTTATGGTGATTTCGCAGTCGTCTTTAACGATGCCGGCAGATTTCATGGATTTAAGAATAAGCCCGATTTGCCTATCTACCTTATTCTGCTCTCCAATAATATTTTTCCTGATCCCTTTAAGGCGTTCGGATGCGGTATCTTTAATGGCGCCCTTGGCATCTACAATACTGTCTATAAGTCGCGACAATCGTTTACCGTCGAAATCATAGTGCCACAAGTCGTTAATAAGGGGAAAAGTGTCTTTTTGCGACGTAAAAAATCTAAGACATTCAGCAAACACATCCATAGTAGATTTCAAGTCGGGCATCCTCTCCGGGTCAATAACGGTACCGTTAGTGCTGATACGTAAAATCTCGTCTATACATTCCGAGAACTCATTAAACGGAAAAGGAGAGTGGAACATTATTGCCTGACGTATTTCTTCCGTTTCAGAGAGCATTCGCTCCACGTCGTCGAAATCAGTCGTAAAAAACATGTTATTCACGAGCATCCTCCCTCCGGAAGTAATGCATCCTGATTTCAGTTTCTGCTTTATAACGTCGAAACCAATCTTATTTTCAAAAGTAGCAGGATAAACCATCAATTTTTTGTTTATATTAAACTACAAAGATAATATTCAATTAGGAATTTGGAATTAGGAATTAGAAATTATTTTTTTTACGATTGAAAATTAATTAGTTATTGTATTTTTGTTCCAATAATTAATCTTTGTTGTCACAAATCGTATGCCTGATACGACATATAACTGTTAATGCGACTTTTTGTATGAATTTAGAGTTTGATACTGTCTATAAAGAAAATTATCTGCGGCTTTTCAGAGTGGCTTCTAAGATGCTCCACGATGCAGATGCCGCTAAAGACGTGGTGCAAGACGTTTTCGAATCTTATTATATGAATTCGATCGTTAAATATCAAATTCATAATATAAATAGCTGGCTGCTTCGCGCAACTATAAATAAGAGTATAGATCTTTATCAGAAAAAAAAGAAATTTTCCGGAATGGACTATATCGTGGAATCCGAAGATAATTCGCATCCGGAACAGGATATCGATGCGGCATTATTGCAAAAGGCTATTGATAAGCTCGATACTCGCGACAAAACAATAATCATTCTTTACAGTGAAGGCTATCCCTACAAAGAAATTGCACATATCGCCGATATTAAATTTACTTCGGTTGGAAAATTATTGGCACGTGCTTTAGATAAACTTAAAATATTAATGAAAGATAAAATATAAACGCGATGAATAAATGTATAGATAAAGGATTGCTCCAGAAATATATTGACGACGAATGCTCGGAAAATGAATCTCTCGCGATAAAAAAACATTTACAAGCATGCCCCCAATGTCATAAGGAATATGAAAGACGAAAACAGATATCTTCGAAAATAAAATATTTGTTGGCGGATACTGTATATGATAATACGGAAATTCCGGAATTCGGACACCATGAGGGTGCTCGTTGTAGAGACGAGGCACGCCCTGTCTCTATGTGCCATACGCGTGCGTACCACAAACTACAACCAACCCGTAAAATGGCGATATGGTTGTCGCTGGCAGCCGCCGGCATCGTATTATTATTGGTTCTAATATTACCTAATAATAATAAAATCGATGAAATTAATCCCGAATATTTATTTTACGTATATGCAGATGATTACGACGCAAATTTGCCCTTGTCGGGACAAAATTTTATTATCGCCATCGAATCGCTAAATGAGACTGAAATAGATAACTAACACAATAAATATTTAAGTATGAAAAAAGTAATTCTAATCATCATCACAATTCTTGCAGGATTATTTTCTGCTAATGCACAGACTCTGAAAGATTTTTATAAACAAAATCCCGTTTTGCAATTGACTGCTGACGAAACATACGCCAAAGGCAATGATTGGGACAAAGTCTTTGACTCTTATTATGATAAAGTAGGCGACAGGCCTATCGGCAACCGAAAAACGCTGACAGTAACGGAAGACGGCTCTGCACTCGTTAGTCACTATAATAGAAATAGATACTCTCTCTTTGACAAAGACGGCAAATTTATTAAGGATATAGTAATTAAAGATAAAATGGGGAAGGCTATATCAAATGTAAAACCTGTAAAGGGTTGTATAAATGGATACTTTTATACCCAACCGGACAATATGGGGAAGATGTATTTCTTCGATATAGAAGGAAATATTATTGATGAACTGACATTAAGCTATTCTGCTAACAGAATTATCACACTTTCGGATAATAAAATAGCTGTCAGCGGAAGTACTTCATGGAAAGGGAAAGACAAATATTTTATCTCAATAATAGATATAAATACCGGAAAAGATAATATTATATGGGAGTTGCTCGAAGATAAAAACAAATACTCTATTAATGAAGGTAAAACTGTAATAATTACCCCTACAGGGATGCTTACAACCATGGCGCGCAAAGAGGTGGGAATGGCCTATATAGACAACTTATTGTATGTGTCATTGCCTTTAACCGGAGAAATTCTAACTTACGATATTTATGGAAATGTAAAATCGAAGGCCAAGATGACATGGGCGGATAAATATATCTCAGCGGAAGAACAAAAAGAGTTTCTTCAAAAGATTATTGACAGTTATAAAGAGAATTTAAAAGATCATCCTAATAGTGAATTTGCAAAACATTTGCAATCGCTTATAGATAAATTGGAAAGCAGCCGTGATGAGATAAAAGATTCTATTCCGGCACCCGCCTTCTCAACAATGATTAAAGACAGCGATAATAATTTACTGTTCTTTGAATACTTAGAAGATGAAGAACAAAACAGATTTAATGTTTGGGTTTACAATGATAAGGGTTATACATGTAAAAACAGCTTGCAGTGCGAAAGCTATAAGTTGGCTATAACGCCGTCGAAGTTAGTATTCCATAATGGCTATATATATGGAATACAGGAAATTAATGGTGCGAAAGGTGGCATGCCTACACGCTTAGTGCGGTTTAAAATAAAATAGGCGGATTCGATATCTCGTATCCGCCCACGAATATCTGGTCTAAGGCTTAAACAACAACTGTATTATGCCCCGATGTAAGCTTCATAAAGCGTTGTTTTATGAAGCTTTTTTAGAAAAATTTTGTAGTCCTTCGGAAAGGCGACAGAGTAAAACTGCTCTACATTGAAAATCAAAGTGGGATTAGTCTCTCCATAAAAGTGCCCTCTCGCCTGATCAAAACCTACAGCAGCCTGATATGCCGACTCTATGAAATGAGCCCGCTTGTCGATTTCATTGTCAATACACAAGTCAACAACATTCCTATATAAATCTTCCACATACCTGCCTGTATACCATGTGGTATATTCCATTTCAAAATAGTATTCTCCCATTTCAAACGCATCTTTGATCTTTTTACGTACTTCCGCAAAAGTCTGCAGCATTAGTGTGTCCACATTAAAATAATTAGGATTGTTTACCTGTTCTTCTCTTTCCAATACTTGTTGTTGGATAAAAATTTTTAACTTCTGTTTTTCTTTTTCTTTGTTCATATAAATAATATTTAAAGGTTAATATCTCACACCAACATTCTTAAAAGTTGAACACAGAACAAACTCAACATATAAAAGAACGCAATAAACGCCTTATCATTATTCGACAGAAATTGACACACAAATGCCAAAACCCATCGAAATGAGCGTTTAAATGAGATATTACGTTAAAGATTATTTTCGTTTCACATTGCGGTGCAAAGATAGAAATAAATTTGGAAAAGGGAATTGTTTTTTAGGCAATTTTGCATTGTGTAATTAATAACCTGTTTCCAACGAAATTATCAATGACTGTAATCATATCCTTCGGTATATAGGGGAGAGCTCTTCTAATGATGCTGTCGGGGATACCGTAATATGCGGCAGCGATGCCGCCGGACATACATGCGATTGTATCGCTGTCGCCGCCAAGAGATATGGCAAGACGGATGGCAGATTCATAATCCGTGCTTTCTAAAAATGAGATAATTGCCTCAGGACATGAGCCCTGACATGTTGAATTGAAGCAATAATTCATTCTAATATCATCACAACGACGATCAAGATTATATCCGAAGTTGGTTTCGATATAATGTTTTATCTCCTCTTTTCTTTTTCCTGTCTTAGCAAGATAGATGGCTGAAGCGATAGCTTGAGCACCTTTAACTCCTTCGGGATGATTATGTGACACTTCCGCCGACTGTTTGGCCAATTCGAGTGTTTCTTCTAAGGAACCGGCATAAAAACCGACGGGACTTACTCGCATTCCGCTGCCATTACCGAAACTGTTATAAGGCTTTCGCATCTCGGGATCTTCACTATACAGCCATTCCTTAAACATGCCGCCATAGCCTCTGTGAGGATAGAGCCTTCCCCATTTGCGCATCAATTCGGACAGGTCCTCTTTTGATGTCAGCCATTCGGCTACTGCGATAGTCATAACAGTATCGTCGGTGAAATCGCAATAAGAGGTAAATAGTTCAAATTTCGTAGATTTGCAGTTGTCCCATTCAAAGCGGGAACCGGCGATGTCGCCTATTATTGCGCCGAGGAAGCTATGTTTTAGCAGGAGCATTTTTGTCCTCAATTTATAGAGTGCAGTCTGAAGAATCAGGTCGTGGTCGAAGGCCAATTCAGGTATTTCATCTATCGGGAACCATTTAGCTTTAGCAGCATCGTCGCCTGCTTTCACCTCAGAGATATTGACTACGGCATAGTAGGCAACAGTCACCACCCGTTCTCGCGGGTCGCGGTCGACATCGGAGAAAGTCCCGACCTGTTCCAGATAGGCATCATGTCGCAGTCCCGTCTCTTCCATCAATTCGCGACGCGCGCAATTTTCGGCGCTCTCATCTATATTCATAAATCCTCCCGGAAAAGCCCAGCAGCCTTTATAGGGCTCGCCGCCTCTTTCCACGAGCAGTACTTTCATCTCTTCGTCGTCGCAACCGAAGACAACACAATCTGCCGTAACTGCAGGATGCGGGTATTTGTAGCAATATTTCAGGTCTTCCATATAATTATTGTTTTGACAAAGATATTATATTTATAGAAAATTATTAATATTCGGTCCCAATTTCTCACGTGATATAAATTCATGTGTTCACATATACATTAATTTCACCAAACAAGTGTTAATTGTTAATCGTTAATTGTTAATTATACTAATTTTCGCTATTTTTGCAAATTAAACTCTTTTGATATGAAGACAAAGGCTGAAATCGTTGAAAACTGGCTACCGCGCTATACGGGTTGCGAATTGGGCACCTTCGGTGACTATATCCTTCTGACAAACTTTCAAAAATATATAGAAATTTTTGCCGAACAGAATAATGCCTTTATTCACGGTCTCGATAAATCGATGCCGAGTGCCACCTCCGGCGATATCACCATGATCAACTTCGGAATGGGCAGCCCTAACGCCGCCCTTATCATGGATCTGCTTTCGGCTATTACCCCTAAAGCAGTCCTTTTCCTCGGTAAGGCCGGTGGAACCAAATCCAAGAATAAACTCGGCGACCTGATTCTTCCTATTGCTGCGATAAGAGGCGAGGGAACGTCTAACGATTATTTTCCGATAGAAGTCCCGAGCCTTCCCGCTTTTAGTCTCCAAAAGGCTATATCTACCGCAATACGCGACGCCGGCAAAGACTATTGGACAGGCACCGTTTATACAACTAACAGACGCGTTTGGGAACATGACGAAGAGTTTAAAGAGTATCTTAAGAAAATAAAAGTGATGGCTGTGGATATGGAAACGGCAACTCTGTTCTCTGTGGGCTTCAAAAATTCTATCCCCACCGGCGCTCTGCTGCTCGTATCCGATAAACCGATGATTATGGAAGGTATTAAAACCGCCGAATCTGATAAAATGGTTACCAACACTTTCGTCGAAGACCACGTCAGAATCGGTACCGAGTCCTTGAAACTGCTCATCAACCACGGCACTACGGTTAAACACCTTAGATTCGAAAATGAATACGAAGAATAATCCGATGAAATTCGAAGAAATAGTATCAAATATTAAAAACAAAATATTTTCACCCGTGTATTTTTTATCGGGGGAACAACCGTATTATATCGATTTTATCTGCAATCTCCTCGAAGAAGAAATTCTTACGGAAGACGAAAAAGGTTTTAATCAAACCGTGGTTTACGGAAAAGATTCTAACGCCCAGGATATTATACTTACGGCACGACAGTATCCGATGATGGCTACATATCAAGTGGTTATTGTTAAAGAGGCCCAGGATCTGTCAAATATCGAAATGCTTAACGACTTCGTGGCTAATCCCCCTGAATCCTCAATTCTGGTTCTTTGCTACAAGTATAAAAAACTCGACAAACGCTCTAAACTGGCAAAAACGCTGCAGGGACCAAAAACTGTTTTCTTCGAGACCCCTAAACTGTATGATAACGAGGTGCCTGCATGGATAGAAAACTACTGCCTAAAAAAAGGCTATAGGATTTCCCCTAAGGCCGCAATGCTTCTCGGCTTTTATCTCGGAACCGACTTACAGAAGATCGTCAACGAAATCGAGAAACTGACCCTCGTGGTTCAAAAGGGACAGCAAATTACAGAGTCACATATAGAGAAACACGTGGGTATCAGTAAAGACTATAATGTGTTTGAATTGCAGAATGCACTCGGCGCACGTGATGCCATTAAGGCGACAAGAGTGGTGATGTATTTTGCTGATAATGAAAAAGCGGGCGCGTTGCCGATGGTGACAATCTCCCTGTATAATTACTTTGCCAAAGTGATGAGATATCACTTCGCTACTGATAAGTCACGTACAGGAATAGCTCAAGCCCTTGGCGTAAACCCCTTCTTTGTAAAAGACTATACCCTCGCCGCCACCAATTATAAGCCGCGTAAAATTTCCGAGATCTTCTCGATCCTTGAGGAATATGATCTAAAGGGAAAAGGTGTCAACAACTCCTCTGCACCCTCCGGCGAACTGTTGAAAGAAATGATTTTTAAAATATTAAATTAAATTTATCCTAATTAATGAAAAAACTTTTATTTGTATTCGCTCTGGCAGTAGTATCCATTGCCGGTTTTACACAGAGCCCCTCTAAAATTGAAAAAGAGCTTCGCGAAGAGATGAATATCCGCGGAGAAGATGAATTAATCCGTATTAATATTATTATGGAAGCCCAATACGACCAATTTGAGCTTCGTAGAAAATCTGATGGCTTCCTCGACAAAGAGGAAAAACGGGATTTTGTTATCAAAGAGCTGAAAAATTATTCTAAATATAATCAGACAGGAGTAACCTCTGTCCTTAAAGACTATGCCCAACGCGGCAAGGTCGAAAATGTTAAGCAATATTGGATCTTTGATGGCGTCAACTGCTATGCTACGGCTGAAGTAATCAACGAACTCTCTACACGTTCGGATATCGAAATCATAGGCTTCGACAGAGAACAATGTCTTATCCCTGCCAATGAAATCCCGACAGAAGCCGATAATACACGCGAGATAACATCTAATATTACTAAAGTTAATGCCGACGACGTATGGGATCTCGGTTATACAGGTGAAGGCGTTATCGTAGCTGTTATCGACACCGGCGTAAACTATAACCACAGCGACGTTTCCGACCACATGTGGGATAATCCCGACTATCCTAATCACGGCTTTGATTTCTATAATAACGATAATAATCCTATGGACGATATGGGTCATGGAACCCACTGCGCAGGTACTGTTGCGGGCGATGGAACCGGTGGCTCCCAGACGGGTGCGGCTCCAGATGCCACTATTATGGCTGTGAAGGTTCTTAACTCCAGCGGAAACGGCAGCATCAGCAATATATGTGATGGTATCGAGTTCGCTGTTGAACAGGGCGCTCACGTTATCAGCATGTCGCTCGGTTTCTATGGCGGCGGCTCTACAGCGGAAAGAATACAGTTTAGAAATACTATGATAGGAGTCCTCGAAGCAGGCGTCGTGGGTTCTATCGCAGCAGGAAATGAAGGCACCAGCGTCGGCAACCTCGTCAATATCAGGGTCCCCGGCAACTGCCCCCCTCCATGGTTTCACCCCGACCAGACCCTAACAGGCGGTATGACCTGCGTTGTATGTATCGGCGCTACTGACTCCAACGACGCTATCGCTTATTTCTCTTCAAGAGGTCCCGTTACATGGCAGGCGATAGACCCATGGAACGATTACGCATATACCAGCGGCAGCCAGACTCAAATTGGTCTCATCCGTCCCGACGTTTGCGCCCCAGGCGTAGATATCAAATCATTAAATTATACGGGCTCCGGCTATACAACCATGTCAGGAACTTCTATGGCTACCCCTTGCGTTGCCGGCGTTATGGCTCTTATGCTCTCTAAAAACATGTACCTAACACCCGCCGAAATCGACGAAATACTCGAAACTACCGCCGTCCCTTTGTCTACTTCTAAAAGTAATGTCTTCGGCTCCGGTCGTATCGACGCACTCGCAGCTGTAAACGAAATCGCTATTGGCCCGATCTTACTTAATACTGTTGTATTGAATGATAATCAGGGTAATGGAAACGGCTTGTTGAACCCTGGAGAAAGTGTCACACTTAATGTCTCTATGGAAAATAACTCCGAAGCAGCAGTTAATAACGTGTCAGTTACTATGAGCTCAGATAATCAATATGTTACAATCACTGATGCTACTGAAACTTATGGAAACTTCACAGCAGGCGAAATTAAGAATATCAACAACGCTTTTGCCTTTTCTCTTGCTGCCTAGGCCCCTGCATGGAAGTATATTAAATTTGTATTCACTGCTTATACTCCT
>JAQVPY010000072.1 GCA_028701815.1 Bacteroidales bacterium
TTGATCTCTGTCGAAGTAGAACTTGACAGCTCTATCTTTGCCTTTTCGGCAGCCTCTTTCAAACGTTGCATTGCCATAGGATCTTTCCTTAAGTCAACACCTTCGTCTTTCTCAAATTCTTCTGCCAGCCAGTCTATGATGACGTGGTCGAAATCATCACCGCCCAAGTGGGTGTCACCGTTGGTCGCTTTAACGTCGAAAACGCCGCCACCAATGTCAAGGATGGATATATCAAATGTGCCGCCACCGAGGTCGAATACTGCAACCTTCATGTCTTTGTCCTTCTTGTCAAGACCGTAAGCTAATGAAGCTGCTGTAGGCTCGTTGATGATTCTTCTAACCTTCAAACCTGCAATCTCACCCGCTTCCTTAGTGGCCTGTCTCTGTGAATCGCTGAAGTATGCCGGAACAGTGATCACTGCTTCGGTAACTTCCTGCCCTAAATAATCTTCAGCAGTCTTTTTCATCTTCTGAAGTATCATGGCGGAAATTTCCTGCGGTGTATATTTTCTGTCGCCTATAACAATTCTCGGCGTGTCGTTGTCCCCTCTGTCAACTTCATAAGGAACACGCGAAATCTCAAGATTTAACTTGCTATAGGGCTCACCCATAAAACGCTTGATTGAATATATCGTCTTTTTAGGATTCGTGATAGCCTGACGCTTTGCCGGATCCCCGACCTTTCTCTCACCTGAATCAGTGAAAGCTACGATAGATGGAGTGGTCCTCCTTCCTTCTGAATTTTGAATGATGGTAGGTTCGTTACCTTCCATGACCGCAACGCATGAATTCGTTGTACCTAAGTCTATACCAATAATTTTTCCCATATCTTTTAATTTTATTTGTTAATCAATTAATTTTTATTGCGACTTAATAGCCGTCCGAAATACTCTTTCAAACTCCACTATTAAACGACGCCTCGCAAAAATCAACTATCGTGCCAAGGGAAAAACTGCCGTTTTGTCAGACAAAATGGCATAAACTATGTCATAATCTACCAGTTAGTGAATTTTAACGCGTCATAATCAGCATTGCTGTATAACGCATTCTTCGTTACCTCGCTGATCTGGCAGGGATATCTGTATTTCATCCTCGCTGAAAATAACCCTAACCCGTTTTCTATATTACTGTATGTGGGGACATCCTGATTAAATCCTCCCGTAGAAGAACTTAAATTCATGTAATCATAATAGTCTTCAGCCGCCATATTAAAGATAAGCGTAAGCTGACCCGGACGACGCTTTACTATCTTGTCCTCTTTGCTTGCATCAGCATACAACACCTTGTCAAATAGCATGTTATAAAATGACGTCGACTTAATATTAGTCGTAATGACACCTAACTCGTTGGCTACATTTGTGATCGACTTTAAATCATTCCACATGACGGAACGCTCCGACGTGTCACCCGCTTTGTTTATCTCCCAAAACGCAAATTCTGCATCAAGGTTATACAGATATGCAAATGCTGCAGTGTCCCATTGTACCGGAGCCGAAGAAATCGTGTTGTCAACGAAACTTATCGATGGTAAACGCCCGTCATTGGGCTTTATCGGCTTCCTGACACTGAAATCCGAAGATATCAAATTTAACTCTGATGTAATAGTAGCATCACTTACATTTTTGATGATGAGCTTATAGGTATATAACGTGTCACTGTTAAAAGTGGAATTTAACTCTCCCTGCGTTACTGCTGCATATACTGTCTGATACGGATTGTAAAAAATGCCGTCCTCTTTGTCGTCAATCTCCGTCTCTGTGAAAGTGAAAGTCTTAACCCTCGTGTTGTTTAACCATTTCTCTAAAACAACCGAAATGTCTCCGACACCGTACTGAGAGGAATCCCTCACTGTCGCCATGACTACCGAATTGCCTTCACCTAAAAAGGCCTTGGTGACCTTGATGTAGGAAATGGAATCATCCTGATTTAATAACCCATATACTATCGTTTGCTCCGTCCAGTCTGCAGATAAATGTACCGAGTTGTCACATGCTGCAAATATCAATGGGAGTAAAATTATCACTATTGTCACTTTAGCTATCGCTTTCATAAGATTTTTTTGAATACTGTCTGCAAAACTAAAACAAAATTTTAAAAAAACTGCTATTTTTGCAAAAAGTTGCTTCCATAAATAGATGATATGCTGATTTCTATCGACAAACGAATTCTTTATGAGGATAATCACATCCTTATCGTTAATAAATTCCCCGGCGAAATAGTCCAGGGAGATAAAACAGGCGACGTGCCTCTCGCAGATCTTGCAAAAGAATATCTGAAAAATAAATATGCAAAACCGGGTAATGTCTACCTCGGCGTTATTCACCGTATCGATCGCCCCGTTTGCGGAATCGTCATCTTCGCTAAAACAAGTAAAGCCGCCGCAAGAATGTCGGAGATGATTAAAAAACGCGACTTCAAAAAGTACTATTATGCAATAACCTGCGCCGGATTAAACCCGCCGGAAGGCTCTTTGCGTAATTATCTCTCTAAAAATGAGAAAATGAATAAGTCCTTCGTTAAAGATGAAGTAGATGACAAAAACCCCGCATGGAAACTCGCTGAACTGAATTATCGCGTGGCTAAAAAATTCGACAGATATTATCTCATTGAAATAGAGCTTATCACAGGACGACACCACCAGATACGCGCCCAACTTGCCCATGCCGGCGCTGTTATCAAGGGCGACCTTAAATATGGTGCACCACGCTCTAACCACGACGCCTCTATCTCATTGCAGGCATACAAGGTGGAATTTGTCCACCCCATTACTAAACAGCCCGTCGTGGTGGAATGTCCAGAGATAATCACACCGTGACAGTTAAACCTTCCTGCACATCATTATCCCGTCGCGAAAAGGTAATAAGACGTTTTCTACCCTTGGATCCTTGTCGATAAATGCATTAAACTCGTCTATTATTATCGTGTCAATATCGTGATTGTGTTCGAGGTCTGCCACTTTGCCACCCCATAATACGTTGTCTATAAGAATATATCCGCCAGCAGATACCTTCGGCAGGATCATCTCATAATATTTCTTATTGCTCCTCTTGTCGGCGTCAATAAAAGCCAGGTCGAAAACCATATCAAGAGAGGGGACTATGTCCCCGACATCGCCGGTAAGCGCAACTATCTTATCGCCCATGCCGCTCTCACTGAAGTATTTGTCAGAGATATACCTGAACTCGCAATTGCCTTCAATGGTATAGATCTTTCCCCCTTCAGGTAAAGCCTCGGCGAAACATAAGGTGGAATATCCGGTGAAAGTGCCCGCTTCAAGAATGTTTTTCGGCTTTATCATACCTGTTATCATCTTTAAAAAACGTCCCTGTAAATGTCCCGAAAGCATGTGCGGATACATGGTCTTCAGGTTGGTCTCCCTGTCTAAACGCTTAAGTAGAGCCGACTCTGTGCCGCTGTGCGCTTCCGCATAATCACTTATCTCAAGCTTGTATGGCTCCTGTGTCATATCCTATTCAGCTAAAAACGTTAATTCCGACATGGTGCTCTCGTCGAAAATTATATTGGCTCCTTCAAGTACCTGCGACGCCGTTATAGCATCAATCTTCTTAAACATCTCTTCCATGCTCTCAATTTTGTCGTAAAGCATTAGCGATTTTGCGGAGTTTATCGTGTCGTTGAGATTCGAATCGGCAGTGATGGCCAAATTTCCTTTTAGCTGCTCTTTCGCGGTGGCAAGTTTTACAGTACTTAACTTTGTGGTGCGATATTTTTTCAACTCTTTGAAGATGAGATCTCTTACCTTCTCTCGCTTATTCGCTTCACAACCGAAATATATGCTGAAAGTGCCCGTGTCACTGTATGGCGTGTACGATGACTCTACCTCATAAACGTAACCGTGACGTTCCCTGAGCACATCATTCAATGGCGCACTCATGCCGGGATTCCCGAGGTAGTTGTTTAAAAGACTGAAAGCCGTACGCTTGTCATCATAATACGAAAAGGCCCTGTTGCCGATAAGCGAATGACACTGCGTGTCGTGCCGCTTTTTTGTGATGTTAAACGGGACAAGCGGTAAGGGCGATATCTTTTTGTTGTCTCCGCTTTTTAATGAGGAGTGCCCGAAATATTCCTCGAAAAGTTCTGCAAAAGCGACTTCACTGATGTCTCCGCACGACCATACTATGATGCGCTCATCGGTGTAATTGCTCGAGAAAAAAGACGCTATCTTCTCCTGATGCCGCGCAAAATTGTTTAACGACTTCGCCGTGCCAAGAACATTGCGCCCGAGACTGTGCCCCTGGAATAACGCATCTTCAAAATCATCGAAGATGAGTTCGTCAGGCATGTCTTCGTATGAATAGATCTCTTCCTTTATGACTTCAACCTCTTTTCTGACCTCCTTAGGCGGAAAAACCGAGTTGAAAAGTATGTCGGCAAGAGTTGACATCATCAGCGGATAATGCTCAGAGAGAAATGACACATAAATGCACGTGTCTTCTTTTGTGGTATAAGCATTTATGTCGGCACCGATATCGTCAAAACAAATGGCTAACTCTTTCGAAGTCTTGCTCTTAGTGCCCTTGAAAAGGATATGCTCGATAAGATGCGCCGCCCCGTGTTCGTCTTCCCTCTCATCGCGCGTCCCCGTGTTTACAAGAAAACCTATATGGGCAACCTTCGACGAACTCTGTCTGTGATATCTTCTTATCATTTCATCGCTGTAATTACAGACTCTATCAATTGTCCCATGGCTTCTTTATAGCTGGAACAAAACTCGCCCGTGGACCTGTTGGCGATGGCAAGGCAGATAGATAGAGTGTTGTGCCCTAACCCCTGTCCTAAGCCGTATAATGCCGACGTCTCCATCTCATAATTGGAGACCTTATAGCCGTTGTAATTGAACCCCATAATCTTCTCATTCATCCGGGGATATTTTAAAGGAAGCCTTATGGCTCTCCCCTGAGGTCCATAAAACCCGGGAGCGGTAACGGTAATGCCCTTGACAAAATCCTTGTTGTTAACAAAACGGTCTTCGAGAGCTTCCGAAGCCTTACAGGCATATATGCCGGGTAGGGGAGTACTCCACTGTACCTTTTGCGTAAACTGCTCGGCAAGCTCATGCTCGAAAATGCTTTCGGGCGCATCATAAAAGTATAATAATCCGTCGAGACCGATACTGTAATGCGAAAGTACCGGAGTATTGAGACTTATTTCGGCATTTAATGCGCCACAAGTGCCGATGCGTATCAGATTTAATGTCCTGTGATTGTCCCCGACCTTCTTCTTCTCCAGATCGAAACAAGTCAACTCGTCAAGCTCAGTTACCACAATGTCAATATTGTCTGTACCCATTCCCGTCGATAAAACGGTCATGCGCGTGTCGCCTACATAACCGGTACGGGTCTTTAATTCGCGGTTGTCTTTGGCGACCTCTATCTTGTCGAAATATGCTGATACCATGTCGACTCTGTTGGGATCCCCAACGAGAAATATGGTGTCGGCTATTTCATCGGGATGCAGATTCAAATGATATACCGCACCCGTTTTGTTTGTTACCAATTCGGAATTTTTCATATTTATATGTGTTATGTGCTGTTAATAATTTTGAAGCCTTGTCTCATTAAACGTGAAAGGAAGCAGAGAAGCAAAGGAGTCGAAAACAACAACTTTACCGACGGGCGAATGCAAAATCACCCTTATGGGAGCCTGCTGACGCGTCTCCGCTTCTATATAGGCCTGCCTGCAACCGCCACATGGCGACACCGGCTCTTCTATCTCGAATTTCGCCGTCTTAGCCGTAATGGCTACAGCTAAAATCTTTCTGTCGGGATATTGAACCTTCGCACTAAACAAGGCAATGCGCTCGGCACACATACACGCCGGAGAAACGGAGTTCTCCTGATTGCTGCCGGCTACAATGTCCCCGCCTTCAACTAATATGGCTGCGCCAACGCTGAATTCAGAATAAGGTGAATAGGAGGTCTTTAACGCCTCCTCTGCTTTTTGTACCAAAACACGATCTTCTTGTGAAAGTTCATCAATGGAATCATAATAGGTGTACCCTATGGAAATTTGTATCGTCTTCATGATGTAATATTCTTTTGCGCTTTTTTTGTCGTCTCCTCCCTGCTTAAAAACAGAAAATAAAATAAACAGAATAACGTTACCCCGGCCTGAGTCCCAAGAGTGTCTTCATTTAACATGGATAACATTATCAGTATTAAAAAGAACCGCCAGCGGAAATCTTTAAACGACTTGCTCGCAACCCCCGGATATATAATGCAGAATAAAAAGATTATAAGACCTGCTATCCCTAACTGTACCGCTATTTGCAGATATTGGTTGTGAATGTTCAGCCTGTAAATAGAATCTAAACGCGGAAAATCCGTCGCGTATTTTTTGTCGAGTTCATCACGAACATCCCCGGTGCCTACACCAAATACAGGATGATCCTTCCATATCCTGAACCCCGCATCCCAATAACAAAAACGCTGTAAAAGAGTGCTCCCCGAAGGATTGCCCGTGCGCTTGTAATTCTCATAACTGAAAAACAACATGCTCATACGCGAATATAAACTGAATTTGGAGTTGTAACAGGCATTGGCATAGCCCATCTCAATCTCGTCGACATTGTCATGCGTTAATGAATGAACCCCTATGCTGTCCTTCGGCAAATCCAGCGAATTCAAATACCTGACCAGCGTGGCCTTTAACTCGGTGCCCTCCTTCGTCTTCCCATCATAATCAACATCGCTGATGCTGTTCCACTCCTTCCTAAGCTCCTCGTCGCAGATCAGAATGTTATAGTTCTCTCCCTCCTCAATAACACCATTGTCGATGTTATGAGAGTATTTGTTACCGTTGATGGTGTATTCCGGCAGGTCTGAGATGTCGAGGTCACCATGATAATACCTCGTATATGAATAGGTGAGAAATATTGAGCCCGCGAGAAGAAGGATGATGAACAGTATGGAAATAATCTGCTGCGTTTTGCTCCCGAGAGATTTGAAAAAACGCCTTGAAAAAACAAGACAGATGAATAAAATTACAAGTATCCCTAATCCCGATATGGATTTTAACATAAATAATACCGCAGTAAACCATATAATAATCGCAAAAGAGACAGCCTTCCAAATAGGACGTGTGCTTCCCTTCGTGATAAGATAATATGTTAGAAAAAGTATGGAAGCGCAGAAGTTTAACGCTAAGCGTATGTGAGAGATATATGGATATAACTGCCTGAAATCGGTCTGAGTAAAGAAATTGTTGTATGCTACGATGCCTGAGGCGACCAAAAGGGAAAGACAATGAATTATTATAACACGCTTCCTGGTGCTCTCTGAAATGACCGGCAACAGAGAAAAGGTTACCGGAAAAATCAATAACGGCAACTTTACCATAATATCCGTTACGGCACTCGCCTTGTCGGTAGAATATAAAGCCCCGATTGCAATGGCTAAAAAGACTATGCCGGGAATAAGCGTCGAATAGGATACCTTTATCGATTCCTTCCGCCTGAGTTTCTCAACTACGCAAAACGCCGTTATACATATAAGCATAATGTCCGCTATCGTCATAAGCGTGTTTGAGAAAACAATCGCTATGGCAAACAACATCAGATTAATTTCGAGCAACTTGGCTGTCTTGTTCATGGCGTTCTTCTATCTGCGTTGAGTAGATTATGGCTTGCTGAGGATTTTATCGTAATCGCTGCGCTTGGATAGTATTTCCATAGCCTTGTCAAGGTCGTTATCATGCCTTAATGAATAAATAATGTTGCCGTCTTCATAACAGAACCTCGAAATAATCTCAGCCCCGAGAAATATCTTGATATATTCTTTATATGTTATGAGATCATTGTCTTTCGCTGCATTGAGCGATGCTGCAAAATCATTTATCTCGGAAGTCATCGACTCGTAGTAGTTGTTCTCTTTAAGATATGTCTTTAACTTTTCGAACTGACGCTCTGCTGTAGTAGTGTACGAAAAATCCCTGTCGTGCAAATAATTTATGAAATCGTTCCATGTCTCTTCCGTGATCTCAAAAGTTGACGGGTCTATCTTTGCACTGTCGGTAATATTTTCATAATAATACCGCGTCGCAAAATCGAAAATAAGAAATTTGGCGTATAAGTTCGCCGACACTTCTCCTGCATCTTCTATCCCGACTTCTATATCCGGCTGTATGCCCGCACCATCCATTACGGGACGCTTTTTCTTCGTAAAATATTGCGTCATAAGAGAGTCAGGTACCTTCTCCCAGTTGCCGGAAGCATCTTTGTGAGAGTAGTCGATGGCTTGAATACATCTGCCACTCGGAATGTAATATTTTGCAACGGTAACTTTCATCTGAGAGTTGTAGGCTGTAGGGACAATGTTTTGTACAAGCCCCTTTCCAAAGGTACGCTGCCCTACAATAACGCCCCTGTCGAGGTCCTGCATGGCCCCGGCTAATATCTCACTCGCCGAGGCGGAAGCACCGTTTATAAGTACTACTATCGGAATGTTAGTGTCAATAGGAGAGGTGCGCGTTTTGTGCGTGACGTTCTTTGAGGCTATCCGCCCCCTTGTACTTACAATGGTCTCTCCTGAAGGGACAAAAAAGTTCATGATCTTCACAGCTTCATCTAATAACCCGCCCCCGTTGCTGCGAAGGTCTATGATAAGCCCGCCGAGTTTGTGCTTCTTGCTCAACTCATTATAGGCGGCAAGAAAATCTTTCGACGCACTCGCCGTAAAACTGTTCAGCATGATGTATCCTATGGAGTCGTTAAAGATGTCATAATGCGAAATACAGGGCAGACTGACTTTCTCCCTCGTGATCGCAAAATTTAAAGGATTGTTGTTGCCGTATCTTCTGATAGTTATGCCTAATGTCGTGCCAGGCTCGCCTTTCATCAACTCACTCACCTCATTCGACTTCAGATCGGTGACGTCTTTTCCCTCAATGGATATGATCTCGTCAGCGGTCTTCAACCCCGCCTTGTCGGCAGGAAAACCTTTGTATGGCTGAGAAATAGCGACACAATTGTCCCTCTGTACTATGAGAGCCCCAATGCCTCCATATTGCCCTGTGGCCATGAAACGAAAATCTTCCGTCTCTGATTCCGACTTGTATTCAGTATAAGGGTCTAATGACTCTAACATGGCATCAATGCCCGTACGCATTAACTCGCCGGTGTTGAGGTCCTCAACATAATTCTCAAATAATGTCTTATATACTGAAGAAAATATCTCCATGTTTTTTGATATCTCGAAGTTGTTACTCTGAGCAAAACATGCGACACCTATAAGCGCTGAAATACAGATTGATAATATTCGTTTCATATATCTATTTTTATTAATCAACAGTTGACTATGGTACCGGATCATAGCCGCTCCCTCCCCACGGATTGCACGATAAAATGCGCTTTATCGACAGCCGGCCGCCTTTGAAAGGACCGTATTTTTTTATCGCCTCTAACGCATATTCCGAACATGTCGGCGTATAACGACAACAAGGACGAAGCAAAGGAGAAATGCACCATTTGTAAAACTTAATAATGCCTATCATTATTGCTTCTATCACCCTGATAATAATATTTTTTCTTTTGTTAATCCGCCTCATTTTCGCTGTTTAACTTATGGAAGTTATCTAAATAACTTCTTACGGTAGATTCGGTACCATCGTATGAAGGAACCGAATTGCTGATGCAAACTAATCCCAAAAGTAATACTTTATTTTCAGGAATATCATAATTCGATAGCAAATATTTGTTAATGCGATAACTTTCGCGTAATAGCCTCTTGACACGATTTCTGTCAACAGCCTTTTTGAAATTCCGCTTTCTCGCTACAAAGATGGTGAAAACCCGATTCTCGGGGTGGGGTACTCGAACACTGTCAATAAACAAATGAAAAAAGACAAAACCATGGATGTACTGCTTCTTGCCACACCGAAACAGCTCTGAAATCAGAATGTTGTTTCTAAGAATTTCATTTTTTCCAAGCTTTCTGTCATCTACCATCTTAGTTTTTTACTTGTG